>NZ_CBAUBA010000010.1:0-74127 GCF_964796385.1 Aquirufa sp.
CCCAGCGAAAATATGCCATTTTGAGATGTTTTTGGCACTGTTTCCAAGCGGCACCCCATAGACAACGCGCGTAAAAAACACGGGTAAACCAAATCGAAGGAATGGCTCTTTTTGTTCCGCGGTTACTATTTCTGGACAACGGTTGACAATAATGGCATGAGCACGATTGAGCCCATCAAGTGATTCACGCAAGCTACCCAAAGGCATAAGTGAATCCGCAAAAAATGGCTTTGAAAAAGTGGTACATACTAGATTCAAATCAGCCGTTAAGGCCCGGTGTTGAAATGCATCATCTAAAATAATAGCATCCAAATCGTTCATTTGTTCGATGCCTTTCAGGCGATTCTCACACACTGCAACAGGTAAATCTGCAAATTGTCGCTTATAGGCTAAGGGTTCATCACCAACCTCTGAAGCGGTTGAATCAGCATTAACCCAATGAAAACCCGTCGTTTTACGGCCATATCCCCTACTCAGAATCCCGAACGTACCCGAAAACTTCCAATGAGAAATTAAGTAATTAACCAAAGGACTTTTACCCGTACCGCCTACGGCCAGATTCCCTACGACCAGCGTAAATGGCTTTGTAAAATGGATAGATGAAAGAATACCTTGATCATACCATGTATTTCGGAAGCGCGTAATTGCGCCAAAAATTCCTGCCAATAATCGATATACCCACTTTTTCATAATCGGCCTAAAGCTAATAAATAATCTAGGGAGGGGCAAAAATGCCACAAAAATAATAAATTGCAACATGATTCAATTGCTCAGCCATCCCTTACAATTCCATTTCGAAGCAGGTACATCGCGTGGGGTACTGACACAAAAAACGAGCTATTTCATACAAATTGAACAAGATGGGAAATTTGGCCTAGGTGAAGCCGGACCCTTGCGTGGATTAAGTCCCGAATTTGAAGAGGATTGCTTACCTGCTTTTCAAAAAGCCATCGCGACAATCAAACACCTGCCAGAAAATCCTGAAGATATAGACGGCCTGGTGCAAACCATACCATTTGAACAGCCCTCCTTTCGGGCGGCACTCGAGATGGCCTTACTAGATTATTTTCATTCAAAAGATGGTGTATACTTTGATAATTCATTTTCACGAGGTGTATCGAGTCTACCGATCAATGGGTTGATTTGGATGGGTAGTCCCGAGTTTATGCGCCAACAAATCGCTGAGAAACTTGCAGAGGGTTATTCGTGTCTTAAATTAAAAATCGGCGCGATTGATTTTGAACAAGAAATGGAGATTATTTCAGAGATCAGAACTCATTTCTCAGCTAAAGAATTAACGATTCGCGTAGATGCCAACGGCGCCTTTTCGCCACAGGATGCCCCATCAAAACTGGAAAGACTCGCCCATTTGGACATTCATTCCATCGAACAACCGATTCAAGCAGGGCAATGGAAAGCGATGCGCGAATTATGCGCATTAAACATTTTACCGATTGCCCTAGATGAAGAATTAATTCAGGCTAAAGATCCTCAGGCCCTATTAGAATCTATACAAGCACCCTATATAATTTTAAAACCAAGTTTAGTAGGTGGTTTTGGAGCCAGTAATACCTGGATTCAGGCGGCCGAGACAGTAGGTACCCACTGGTGGATTACCTCCGCATTGGAATCTAATATTGGGCTGCAGGCAGTCGCGCAATTCACAGGCGAATACCGAAATCCACTCCCGCAAGGTTTAGGAACAGGGAAACTTTATACGAATAATTTTGATTGTGGGCTATCGATTCAAAATGGGCATATTTATTCCAATCCACATACCAAAAGAACAAATCCTTTTGCCTAAATTTACGGCATCATTTTAAACATTAAATTGAATGAATACGATTGACGAGGCGATGATTGCCATTTTAGAACAACGCTTGAAATTAAGCAAATTGAGTTATTCTGACGAAACCTATGATGACGTCGAAGAATTACTACACGATTTGGAAGATGATTTTAATGAAAAATATGGAGACGAACTCGAGGAAATCCTAGAGAAAGTACATATCAAACATTGCCCAGAATCTGATGTATTATTACCTACGGCGTACTTAGCAAAGAAATTTGTAGAAACTGCCGATGGTGAAATTGAAATAGGCAAAAAAGAAGGCGTTGAAGTTGAATGGATCGAAGATCCGGTAGCCGCAACCCGTTTAGTGTTATTACCCGCTCCTACCCGAATCCTTTTAATGACTCCAAAAAGTCTTGAGGTTGTGTGGGAAGCAGCCCAATAAAACAAAAAAGGTGAGCACGAAATGCTCACCTTTTTTTACACCCAATCAATTCCCTTTTTAAGCAAATCTAAGGTTTGCTGACCCTCCGGATACCCACTCACATCATGCATATATTCCCACGATGCCAATGGCGGCAAACTCATTAATATCGATTCCGTCCGGCCATTCGTCTCCAAACCGAATTTGGTACCCCGATCATGCACTAAGTTAAACTCCACATAACGTCCTCGGCGTAACAATTGAAAATCACGTTCTTGTTGGCTCACAGATTTACTCGCATTTACTTTCATTAAATGACTGTAAATGGGAACAAACGTTTCACCCACCGACTTCACAAAGTCAAACGTTTTTGCTTTATCTTCTTTTAAGTAATCAAAGAAAATTCCGCCGATTCCACGGGTTTCATTTCGGTGCGTATTATAAAAATAATCATCCGCCCACGTTTTGTAACGCGCATAAACATCTTCTCCAAACCCATCACATGCCGCTTTGACTTGTTGGTGAAACCACTTCGCCTGTTCCGGAATAATAATATGGGGGGTTAAATCGATTCCTCCGCCGAACCAATTTTGACCATTGCTAAGTTCAAAATAACGCACATTCATGTGAATAATGGGAACCCAAGCATTGAATGGGTGCATCACAATGGAAACACCCGTAGCGAAGAATTCAACTTCTTCCGTCACGTTTAAGCTGGTAACCATTTTAGGATGCAACGGGCCTGAAACCGCGGAAAAATTAACGCCCGCCTTTTCTAAAATTGAACCTCCTTCAATAAGCCGCGTTCTACCTCCGCCGCCTTCCGGTCGCAGCCAACTATCCTCTTTGAAAATTCCCGTACCATCCGCCTGAGCGATTCCATTGCAAATACGATCTTGCAAATCGCGAAAATACGCTTCTATTTGTTCTTTATGCATACTAATTAGGACTCTGACTACTTGAATCGGTTGGTTCTGTCGGATTTTCCATTAAGGCATTTAATGAATCTAACTCCGCATCTGACACTTGAAGTGAATCTGGCAACGTACTTACACCATTGCCGCAATCAAAATCTTTCTTGACAACACGCTTATCCAATCGATCAAATGGCGTAGGTTTATACATCGCTAAAGCAGGATCTTTGACCACCTTCAACATAAACCGTTTATAGATAGGCATGGCAGTTTTTGATCCCTCACCCAGTGCACCGGAACGGAAGTGTATCGATCGATCATCTCCGCCGACCCAGACACCTGAAATTAAATTTTGAGTCATACCGATAAACCAACCATCCGAATGATTCGAGGTGGTACCCGTTTTACCTGCAAAATTGTGTGCGTAGCGATTATTTCCTTCGGGCAATAAAGCTGCTCCATCGCCCCAAAGCAACGAACTGGCCGTTCCTCCTTCATGGATTACTCCTTCTAGCATGGAACGAACTAATTGAGCAGATTCTTTACGAATTACCCGAGTAGCCGTTGATTCAAATGTTGAAATAACCTTTCCATTTTGATCTTTAATCTCCGTGACGAGCATCGGCTCCACGTGAATTCCCTCATTCACAAAAGCAGAATATGCCCCAATCATTTCAAATAAAGACACATCAAATGATCCTAAACCAATCGACGCGACAGGCTTCAATGGACTCTTTATACCCATTTTTTGGGCATAATAGACCACCGTATCCGGACCCACAATGTCATTGGTGAGTCGGGCAGTGACGGTATTCACCGACTTCGCCAAGGCGCGCTTCAATGGCATCAAACTATAGGAAAACGTGCCATCTGCATTGTGTGGACTCCAAATTTTCTTCTCGCCCTTTTCCTCGATTTCCAACGAATAAGGCGCGTCTTCCACAGCAAAACAAGGTGATAAATCACGAGGTCCGTCTATCGCAGCCGTGTACACAAAAGGCTTAAAAGTTGACCCTGCTTGACGCTTACTTTGCTTTACGTGATCATATTTAAAATATTTAAAATCAAGTCCACCTACCCAAGCTTTAATATGGCCCGTATATGGATCGAGGGTCATCATACCCGCTTGCAAAAAGCGTTTATAGTATTGAATGGAATCGTAAGCACTCATCGTTTGCTGCTCCTCACCCAAGGTATTACGCGAATAAACCCACATTTTACGCTTCACGTTTTTCATTTGGTACAGCACTGAATCTGAATTATTCGGATATCGCTTGACTAATGCCTTATAATATTCTGTCCGTTTCGCCACCGAATCAATAAACCCTGGAATCTCCTTCCCTGACTCATCCACCCATGGATTTTGCCCAATCCAATGATTATCAAACGATTTTTGCGTTGAACGCATGCCCTCTTCGACCGCCTCTTCCGCATGAATTTGCAAACGGGAGTCAATCGTCGTCGTGATTTTCAAACCATCCCGATACAAATCAATCTCCATTTCATTGGCCTTCGCCCATTCTTGAATGTATTTTGCAACGGCAACCTTGAAATAATTACCCGTTCCATCATAGGGAGATTCCTCATTTTCATGGAGAACAATAGGTAATATAGCTAATGAATCATATGCCGCTTTTTTCAAATAACCCGATTTAACCATCTGTGCCAAAACGACATTTCTGCGCTTCCAAGCCTTATTTTCTGCTAATGGCTTGCCATCGTAACGCTTTGGATTATAGGTCGTTGTTGCCTTTTGAAGGCCAATCAAAATAGCGGCTTCTTGAATATTCAAACTATCCGCCGAGGTATTAAAATAGGTATTAGCTGCTACCTTAATCCCGTACGCATTATTCCCATAATCTACCGTATTTAAATACCAAAGAATGATTTCATCTTTCGTATAAAAACGCTCTAATTTGATAGCGGTAACCCATTCTTTGGTCTTATAGATCAATTTATTTAAACCAGGGATATAGCCCAACAAACCTGTTTTTGTGAAACTCTTTTTAGTTCGCGTTTTGAATAAATTCTTAGCTAGTTGTTGAGAAATCGTACTCCCACCCCCACGATCGCCACCTTTAGCTATTCCAATGGCAACACCCGCCCATGCTTGAAAATCAATACCCGTATGCTCATAGAAACGCGCATCTTCCGTAGCCACTAAAGCTTGTACCAAATAAGGAGAAATCAAATTATAATCCCGAATCGGTGTTCTGTTTTCTGCAAAAAACTTGCCTAAAAGCACGCCATCCGCTGAATAAATCTCGGAAGCTTGCGACAATTTTGGATTTTGAAGATCATCTACACTTGGCATTTGCCCTGTCAACCAAAAGATATTGGTCTCAATGATAAACAAATAAACCATCCCATATAAAAATGTCTTCCCTGTAATACGCCACATACGAACGATGGGCTTATAATAAGGTGAGTTTTTATCTACACGAGCATCGTAATAAGCTTGAATTGAATTTCGCTTTTCCTGGTAGAAGTCAGACGCCTGTTGACCCACCCCCTCAGCCTTCCCATACAATTTGGCACCGATTACCTTTTTAATTCCCGCCAACAATACATGTACAAGCTTCATGCAAGCTTGGACAATCAATGCGTTAACACGTGAAAAAAATTGCTTTATCTGCTCAAGCATAGATTATTCCGTTTCTAATTTTTCTAAGATAGTCATTAAATCCGTGAAATCACGGAAGCCTGGACGATCCTCCTCACCAGCTACTAAACCAATTCCCTGAATCGAACTTTGTTCTACCCATTCATCTAAATCATCTTCAGGAATGTCTAAACCTAATATAATCGGATATTGCGCAGCCCAAATTTCAATAGATGCTTCCATGCCAGTCAACGAACCAAGCGAATCACCTACTAGTAAAAAATGGCTTACATAAGGAGCAGATGCCGCAAAAATAGCTGGTAAATTATCTGTGTCAATATTAACACGAAGTATCTTGGGTATGTCAATCGACTGAATGGCCACCAACGACACGCTCGAATCAATCTCAATCACATCCGGTTGATAGGTTGCGACAATTTCACGAATCTGTTCAGCGGTCACCTTTGTAAATTCCCCTACGATTTGAACGCCTGCTAACCAATTGCGAATTTCAGTGAATCGCTCTAACGTTATCTCCTGCAAAGGAAACCCTAACCACTCAACGCCCATTCCTGCACAATACCGTGCGTCAGACAAATTAGCAATCGATGAAACTTTAACCTGGGTTTTTAACATGTTTGTCAAGGAAATAAACGAGCACAAAAGTACGTTTTCAATGGGTAAATACCAAGATAATTGGCCATTTGGCGAAATAAATCCTAACTTGCGGGAAATTTACAGCAGGCTTTGAACCTGTAAGGAAATATGGAATCAAAAGGACGCGTTTTAGTCGCCATGAGCGGCGGCATCGACAGCTCAGTCGCAGCTGTTTTATTACACGAACAAGGATATGAGGTCATAGGAATGACCATGAAAACCTGGGATTATGCCAGTTCAGGTGGAGATAAAAAGGAAACAGGCTGCTGTTCCCTAGATTCCATTAATGACGCGCGCCATATAGCAGTCTCGCTCGGTTTCCCACATTATATATTGGATATACGTGAAGAATTTGGTGATTCGGTCATCGATTACTTCACGCAAGAATACGTGGACGGACGTACCCCGAATCCATGTGTCATGTGTAATACGCACATAAAATGGGACGCACTACTTCGGCGTGCGGATCAATTAGGTTGTGAATTTATCGCGACCGGACACTATGCACAGATACGTGAGGAAAATGGCCGACACATCATTTCAAAAGGTGTAGATGCTTTAAAAGACCAGAGTTACGTGCTTTGGGGCGTTTCGCAATCCAGTCTCGCGCGCACCATTTTACCTTTGGGCGGATTGACTAAAGCGCACATCCGTGAGATGGCTACCGAGCGTGGCTTTGTGGATTTGGTTAATAAATCTGAAAGCTACGAGATCTGCTTTGTGCCCGATAATGATTACCGCGGGTTTTTGAAGCGTCGTCTTCCTGAATTAGAAGCCGAAGTAGCCGGCGGAAATTTTGTGGATACTTCAGGCAAGGTCATTGGCACACATGAGGGCTATCCTTTTTATACGGTGGGCCAACGGAAAGGTTTAGGAAAAGCATTTGGATTCCCAGCTTATGTGATTGAAATTCGCAAAGAGACCAATGAAGTTGTGATTGGTGAGATTGCTGATTTAAATCGGACCGGCATGTGGGTAGGCCAGCTTAATCTTCAGAAATACCCTGAAATTCCAGCTGAAGGCATAGAAACAGTTACAAAAGTTCGATACAAAGACGCAGGAACGGAAGCGGTCATTTACCAACACGGTGCTAAAATCAAAGTTGACTTTCATGCGGAAGTCAGTGGCATTGCACCAGGCCAAGCGGCCGTTTTTTACGAAGGAAATGATGTAATCGGTGGCGGTTGGATCTTAAAATCATTCCAAAAAGGAAGCGTATTTGAGCATGTGCAATCCTTTGAGGTGGCCAACTAAGGAATCAACTTTGCCTCTTCGGGTGTCAATTTTACTTTAATGCGTGGCATTTGGATGACCTCCATGTCATAAATCCTAGCTCCGTCTATCTTAAATCGCAACGCCGTTTGCTCCGGATGAAAACCATGTTGGCCCGCTGCCCCCGGATTCAAAAACAGCATGTTATTGCGTTTGGCATCCCGCTTAATTTGCAAGATATGCGAATGTCCACATACAAAAATCATGGGTAATCCTTTCGAAAATGCCTCTAGTGCATCTGGTTTATAATTGGAGGGGGCTCCTGCGATATGCGTCATGGCGACCGTCACATCTTCACAACGAAAGCGCCGAATTTTGGGATACATATTTCGAATGGTTCGGTCATCTATATTTCCATAAACGCCCGCAATAGGCTTTCCATAGGTAGCTAATTTATCAGCCAACTCCACCGAACCCCAATCTCCTGCGTGCCAAATTTGATCACATGCCTTCAGATGTTCATCCAAGCGCGGATCCAAATAACTATGCGTATCTGAGAGTAATAAAACCTTAACCATTTTACTTCGCTTTTACTGAAATAAGCGCACCACTTGAAATGAGTGCATTCTTCTTCCAAACAACACGCTCCTCTGCTAAGCGAGCATTCACCGCCGCATCTTGGTTTACCCAGGCAGGAGAACCCGCATCTTTCCAAGCCGAAAACCAAAAGGATGCGACACGTGAAGAAGCCAATAACATACGTTTTTGAACCGATACCCCTAATTTGGCTCCAAAGGCCTGAATAAAAGCTTTGGTATAGTAACGCTGCTTCCGACCGTATTTCTCCACCATTTCAAAGGACCCATCTTCACCTAATGCTGAGCGAACTTCTTTTTCAGCGCTAAACATCGTAGGCAACATGGCATGTGACTCTAACAAAATCTGGAAAATAAAATCCTGCGGCTTGGCAATATATTGAGCTCCCTCTACTTGACTCAAATTGTACGTCTGCAATTGATCTTCTGGAACCAAACTTTCCCATAACACATGCATCCCTTTTTGACCGGTCAACTGGCCATCGTGATTTTTTGTGGTGTGCAAAGGAACGTGTGCATCCGCAACATAATGACCTAAATCAGCCGCATAAAATAAGACTGAATCCCGCATTTCATGCTTGAATGCATGCACTAAGCGGCCATAAACACGGGTAACCTCCCAAGGCACCAATCCTTCTTTACGTAAACTATCTAGCGTATACTTTTTTACCGCTGCATTGAAATCATGTGGAATATCAGTTTTATAATTAGCACCGAACAACTCCGCATCCATATCCAAATAATGCTTGGGATCTTCTGATTTATCGTCTTTCCGACGCACATCCGGACGAATGGATTGTTGGACAATGTATTCCTGATTCGCATAAAAATAAGACGCTAGCCCATCAGGTAATTGATAAATAGAAACTTGCTGCAAGGTCTTGTGCGCTAAAAATCCCCAAGAGGAACAAAGCACGAGAATGAAAAGACTAATTTTCTTCATGAGTTGGTTTGATGAATGATTTTGGCGATTTGCCATATTGTTTTTTAAATGCTCTGGCGAAATAAGCCGGGTCATTAAAGCCCACTTGATACGCAATTTCGGCAATGTTAAACGTTGAATTTTCGACTAAAACTTTTGCTTGTTGCAATCGAATAGTCCGAATAAATTCATTTGCAGCTAGTGATGTCAACATCTTTAATTTCCGATATAACTGCATTTTACTCATATCTAGCCCTTTTTCAAGGTCCTCTACGTCAAAGTCGGCATTACTCAAATTCGCAATAATCAACTGCGTTGCCTTCACTAAGAAAGCATCCTCAAAGGTAGGCAATTTCCCTTCACTCAATTCCTGTTGGATCATCTGCTTTTGCCAATTTTTACGATTTCGCTCTTTGGACTCCAACAATTTATTCACACGTATTTCTAAGATGTCCGCATTAAAAGGTTTACTCACGAAGTCATCAGCTCCGGACTGCATACCTTCAATCTGACTTTCTTGGGAACTTTTGGAGGTCAATAAAACGAGTGGAATATGATTTGTTTTCGGATTTTGACGCAGTGCCCGACATAAATTTACACCACTCATACCCGGCATCATCCAGTCTGTAATCACCACATCTGGCAAATAAGTTAAAGCCATCTCCAAGGCATCTTCACCCCTTGAGGCTTCCATGACCTGAAATTTAGATTGAAAAATTTCGGCCACAAATTGACGCAATTCCATATGATCATCTACAATCAACAAAATTTGTTTTTCCTTTTCAATGACATCCGTTACAGGAGCCACTGGCTCAAGGGATTTGATGGTCATTAACTTTTCTTGAATCCAAGCAGGGTCAAAATCTATTTTGCGTACTGGAATTCGAAAGCTAAAGACACTTCCCTCTCCCAAGGTACTTTTAACTTCGATCTCCCCTAAATGTAACGTCACTAATTCCTTGCATAGAGAAAGACCGACGCCTGTTCCGACCACCGATACTGACTCAGGGATTTGATAAAAACGATCAAAGATATGCGGAAGATGCTCTGCTGAAATTCCTTTCCCTGTATCTAAAATGCGAATAAACACCTGATGCACTTCTGCCTCGCCGTCTACAAACACACAGTCAAGATCCAAGGAAACGCCAATTTTCCCATCTTCCGGAGTATGCTTGAAGGCATTGGACAACAAATTACTAACACATTTTTCTAAGATATCTGCATCATAATACACGTATAAAGAAGCCACAGGGGCTTTCCAAGTTAATTTGATTTGTTTCTGCAGTGCATAATTTTCAAAACCCTGAATAATTCCATTCATCTGTACGACCAAATCATGTTTAGCGATGATGGGATGCTGTTTACCCGATTCAATTTTTGACAAATCAAGTAGTTGATTAATTAAACGAAGTAATTTCTGCGCATTTTGATAAACGGAGGACATCCGCTTTTCTTGCATGCCGGAAAGTGCTGAATTTTGTAAAAAATACTTTTCAATCGGACTAATAATTAGCGTCAATGGTGTTCGTAACTCATGGGAAATATTCGTAAAAAAGTGAGTCTTAACCTGCTCCAATTCGCGAATTCGCTCTTTCTCGATTTCCTTCATCCGAATATCAGTCTTAAATGCCTCCCGAATTTTGACCTCGCGAATAAACAAATAGATTGCGGCGATCAAAATCAGCATATAGCCTGCATACGCCCACCAGGTACGATACCAAGGTGGTAAAACGGTAATCAACAACTCCATTGGAATTTCAGACCAAATCCCATCCGAGTTAGAAGCCTTTACTTTAAACGTATAATCTCCCGGTGAAAGATTCGTATACGTTGCGGATCGACTTGTTCCCACATAATTCCAATCTTTTTCAAATCCGGCTAAATAGTACGCATATCGATTGTTCTTGGGACGCTGATATTCCAAGGCAACAAAATCCAAGCTAAAAACCGATTGGCCTGGTTGGAGCGTAATTTGCTTCGTCCGACTAATATCAAATTGCAATGGACTCCCTTCTTGATTCGGTTCAACGACCTGATTAAATAATTTAAAACTAGTCACGTAGACATTGGGGACATCCAAGCGCATCCGCAAACTATCAGACTTAAGGTAATTTAGGCCATTAACACCACCAAAAAACAACCAATTTTGCTTATTTGAGGCAAAAGCTTTGGCCATAAATTCCTTCCCCTGCAAACCATCCGCTTCTTGAAAATTGATAAATCGAAGCGTTTGCCCATCCATTTTTGAAATGCCATTAGTCGTTGCAAACCACAAATCCCCTTTGCCATCCTCCACAACACCACGAACCGTGTTACTCGCTAATCCATCCTTGTCTGTAAAGACGCGAAAATTTTGTTTTTCAGCCTGATATAAATTAACTCCACCGCCATTGGTAAGTACCCAAACACGCTTTTGTTTGTCTTGATATGTTTTTGTTACGTGATTATAACTCAAACTTTTAGCGTCAGCTGTTTTTACCAAATGATTCAATTTTTTACTATTCAAATCATATACATAGAGGCCAGATCCTACAGTCGCAATCCAAAGCTGATTTCCATTAATCAGATTCAAATCAATGATTGCCCGATTTTGAAATGTTTTACTACCTAAGATCGAAAATGGAATTCCATAACGTTGCGTTTGTGGATTGAAAGAAACGACTCCTTGACCAACAGTACCCATCAACATTTGATTTTCAAATGGCATTATGCAATTGAAATTTGCTTCCCGACGCCCAGGCAAATAAGGATGATTGGTTAATTTCCGATCAGCAGATAAATGATTCAGGCCTTTTCCCCAAAAACCAATCCAAACATCACCAGAAGGCATAGCCTCCAAAAAATTCACATCTAAATCACCTGTGGCACTAAGTTTATTTGCCGACTCATTGTAAATAATATGATCTAATTTTCGCTTTTTGTAATCGAAATAAGATAGGCCAAAATTACTTCCAACCCACACACCTGAGGTATTTGAAGCCGCCAGAGCGGTCACTTTATTGCTTAATAAACCTTGAATTGTATTGGGTTTATAACGGAGAACTGAAAATCTGGGCTTTTGAAAGAAACTAATGTTTAATCCTGCTTCCCACGTACCTATCCACGTATTCAAATTCGAATCTGTAAATAAGCTCATGACGGAAAAAGAACTTATTCCCAATTCTGGATCCGGATTGGAAGGAATGTGCTTAAAACGCTTGAAATCGTCGCCATTAAGAACATAAACACCATCATCAGTGCCGATCCAAAGATTTTGTAAGGCATCACGTGTTAAACTTGTGACGATATTTTGCCGTGCTGACGGATTTGAAGCTTGATAAAATACTGATCGGAATTTTTGATTAGTCGGATTGAATTGAAATAATCCAGCACCGTTAGTGCCAACTAAAATATCACCGTTTTTGGCTTCATAAATTACCCGAATCCTAGATTTTACTTGATTTTGTCCAATAGAAAATGGCATAAAACTATGCTTACCGAGAACAGAGATCAATTGTCCTGTTCTAGTTCCAAACCATAACGAACCATTGCTATGTTTGAATAATCGAACCACATCTTTGACCAAAGGATTGTTGATTTCAGATTCTGCAGTAAGCAATTTCTTAGTTTGCGTATTAAAAACTAAAAAACCTACTCCAAGTGCGGCCACTCCAATCCGATGATTACCTAATTTAACAAATGATGGAATGTTTAAATTGCTAATATCTTGCCCATTGGGCCCACGCGTAAATCGAATGATTTTACCTGTATTTAAATCCAAATGATTCAATCCAGAAGACCGCGTTCCCACCCACAAATTCCCCTCATCATCTTCCAATATGGAAAAAATATCACTTCCACTTAAGGTCGTAGGATCACTCGGGTCATTACGAAATATTTTATAGTTATGCCCATCATATCGATTTAACCCGTCGGCTGTAGCAAACCAAAGAAACCCTTTCTTATCCTGAATGATCTTATATATCGTACTTTGAGACAAACCCGAGGAGGTTGTCAAACGCTCAAAACGATTGCCAACTTGCCCGAGAAGGGAAGTTGAAATCAGTAGCCATATCAAACACATAAAAGTCCGCAACATCTTAGAAAATTGAATGTGTAAATTAGAAAAATAAAGGCAAAAGTTACGCCGACCTACAGGTATATATTCAGGGAAAACTTTGAGTTAAAGTGTATACAAAGCTTGCAAATACGGCATATTGCAAGAATCGTCCACTAATTTGAAAGATTTGTCCAATCCAAATAAGAACACGTAGATTACATTTGTTTATGTAATTCATAAAAGAATAGCATACACAAACATGGTCAAGACATTCGTATCCTTTTCTGCCAAAAACTCGGATAACAAGCTTCCGAAATACCAGCAATTAATCAATTCGCTGTTGCAAGATATTGAGATGGGAGATTTAAAACCGGGTGAAAGATTACCGTCCATCAACGAAGCCTCCGAAGAATGCTATTTATCCCGCGATACGGTTGAACGTGCTTACACCGAATTACATAAAATGGGTGTCATCACGTCGATCTTTCGGAAAGGATACTTCATTTCTAACTCGTCTATTAAGACCAAAACCAAAGTACTTTTTTTGGTGGGAAAAATCACCAACACTAATAAAGAGATTTTTGATTCATTTTGCGAGTCATTAGGCAAAAACGTCATGGTGGATATTTATACTTACCAATACAAGACACGCCAATTTCAGGAAATCATGGCACAGCAGTTGGGCAACTACCACTACTACGTCATCATGCCGCATTTAATTGAAGAAGAAGAAGAGAACATCAAATGCTTGAGAAAGATTTCAGGAGACCGTTTGATTCTTTTAGACCAAAACTTCAATAGCATGTCCAATGCGCATGCAAGCATTACCTCACAGCCTAAAACGGCTATAAACTTTCACTTTTCAAACCAAATAAACCTGTTTAATAAATACCATTCGTTCAATTTAGTCGTTTCAGAGGAGGATTATTTCGATGCTGGATTGATTAATGGTTGCAGTGAATTCTGCGAAACGAATGGCTTGGAGTTCCAAGTATTGGATGGCCTAGATCCGGAGGATGTCCGTTCTGGTGAAATTTATTTCACTTTAGATGACAAAGACCTGGTGAAGGCTATCAAATACGGGGAGGCAAACGGTTTGTGTGTTGGTGAAAATCTAGGCTTAATCGCGTTTAACGATTGTCATTTCAAAGAAATAGTTGCTGGAGGCATTACGGTGTTATCTAACCAACCAAGCTTACTAGGTGAAATGGCTGCTCAATTAATTCAAGATAATGACAAAAGCAGCCATGAATTAGCATTACAATTTATTATTAGAAAATCACTTTAGGGTTTAATTTGCCGAAATGGGTCATGATTTTCGTGACCCATTTTTTTTGCATAAGCTATATTACGACGCAGTCCTTTCAATTTAGTTCGACTAATCGCTGAGAACTGAAATAGTTCCTTAAATAGATCTTCAGATAAATCCTCCCAATCTTGCTTCGTTAAATCTAAAAACTTTTCGTTAGGCTGAAACGCTATTTCAGTATGTGGTTTTGAATGACGATTCCATGGACAAACATCTTGACATATATCACATCCAAAAATCCAATCATGGAAGTTGGCCCGCAACTCAGCTGGCATTTGATCCTTCAGCTCAATCGTAAAATAACTGATGCATTTAGAGCCATCGACTACATAAGGTGTAATCGCATCGGTTGGGCACGCCTCGATACAGCGTGTACATGTCCCACAAAAATCCTTGATGGGGCCATCGGGCTCCGCTTTTAAATCCACCAACAGCTCCGCTAAGAAAAAGAAACTCCCCTGCTTCGGAATGATTAAGTTGGCATTCTTTCCAATCCACCCCAAACCTGACTTTTTAGCCCACGCTTTTTCTAATACAGGAGCTGAGTCCACAAACATCCGACCAGAAAAATCACCTAGTTCTCGTTGAAGATCATCCCACAAAAGCTTCATTTTATCTTTAATCACAAGATGATAATCTTTGCCAAATGCATATTTGGAGACATTAAAAGAGTCGGCTAGAACCTGAATGGAAGGATCTGGGAAGTAATTAAAAGCAAGCGAAATGACCGTTTGACAATCGTCCACTAGTTTGCGCGGATCCAGGCGTTTATCAAAATGATTCGCCATGTAGCTCATCTCGCCGTGCATTTGTTGATTTAACCAACGTTCCAAATGGGGAGCTTCTTCGGATAGAAATTCGGCTTTAGAAATCCCACAAAATTGAAAACCATGCTGGTGTGCTAGGCGTTTAATGGTTTGGGAAACGTGAGATGGTGACGAATTCATGTGCCATAAATTTACGAAGCTCACTGAATTTATGCCAAACTGTCAGAAAATAGTTTTTGGCCTATGATTTGACTAAAGGAAAAGCCTATTAATTTTGCCTTATGAAAAAGAAAGAGACTGAAAAGCCAATCGACGAAGAAATCGTACAAGAGACTGCTGAACAAGCACCGACCGAGGAAACACAAGCGCCAGATGAATTGGCAGAAATGAAAGAGAAATACTTACGCTTATATTCAGATTTTGAGAATTTCAGAAAAAGGACATCGAAAGAGAAAATAGATTTAATTCAAACAGCTTCTGCTGGCCTAATCGTAGATTTACTTCCTGTTATAGATGATTATGAGCGAGCAATCGCCAATGCGCCTGAAGGGGAAATCTCGGAGGGAATTCAACTAATTTTTACAAAAATTTCAGCGATACTTCAAGCTAAAGGACTGAAAGAATTACCTGCCAAAGGCGAAGTTTTTGATGCGGAATTGCATGATTGCATTACACAATTTCCTGCGCCAACTGACGAAGACAAAGGGAAGGTCATGGAGGTAGTTGAAAAAGGATATACATTAAACGAAAAAGTCATTCGCTTCGCAAAAGTGGTGGTTGGTAACTAATTTAAAATGGCGCAGAAAAGAGATTATTACGAGGTATTAGGCGTATCCAAATCATCATCAGAGGATGAAATCAAAAAGGCTTATCGTAAGCTAGCTGTAAAATATCACCCGGATAAAAATCCGGATGACAAAGCTTCGGAAGAAAAATTCAAGGAAGCGGCAGAAGCCTACGAAGTATTAAGTAATTCCCAAAAGAAAGCGCAATATGACCGATTTGGTCATGCAGGAATGGGTGGAGCGGCAGGTGGTGCTGGATTCGGAGGCCAAGGCATGAACATGGAAGATATATTCTCTCAATTTGGGGATATTTTCGGTGGCGGTGGCGACGATAGCCCATTTGGTAGCTTTTTCAATGGCGGTCGTGGAGGTGGTAGACGCCAACGGAAAGGAACAGACCTGCGCATTAAATTGAAATTAAACCTGGAGGAGATAGCTAACGGCGTTGAAAAGAAAATCAAGGTAAAACGCCATGTAGCTTGTAAATCTTGCTCAGGTAATGGATCTAAGAACGGCACCGACTTAAAAAGCTGTGGCACCTGCCAAGGTTCCGGTCAAGTAAAACGCGTTCAAAATACAATGTTGGGCCAAATGGTCACTTCATCTACCTGCCCCACGTGTAGTGGCGAAGGCAAAAGCATAGGTGCTAAATGTAATGCTTGTTTCGGTGAAGGCCGTGTATTAGAAGAAGAAATCATCCCAATCAAAATCCCGGCAGGTGTTTCGAATGACATGCAATTATCAATGTCGGGCAAAGGAAATGTTCCTCCGCGTGGTGGTGTAGCAGGAGATTTATTAATCGTAATTGAAGAAGAATCCCACGAATTGCTCCATCGCGATGGAAACAACGTAATTTTTGACCTTTATGTAAGCTTTGTTGATGCAGCCCTAGGAACCTCAGTCGAAGTACCTACGATCGGCGGAAAAGCTAAAATCACATTAGAAGCTGGAACACAAAGTGGAAAAATCTTGCGCTTAAAAGGGAAAGGGATCAAAGAACTAAATGGCTATTCCGTAGGAGACCAATTAGTCCATGTGAATATTTGGACGCCTAAAGAAGTTAATAAAGAAGAGCGCGAACTACTAGAAAAACTGCGTGACTCGGCCAACTTCGCCCCACAACCTGGGAAGTCGGAGAAAGGATTTTTTCACAAGGTGAGAGATATGTTTTCTTAGACGATAGACTCTGGACGCTGGACGTTAGACACTGGACCTTAGACGGTCATTACACTAAAAAAGCCCGAGCAAATTAGCTTGGGCTTTTTAAATTCTAGCGTCTGACGTCTATAGTCTAGCGTCTAATTATTATTGCACTCTCGCCAGCTGCTTCGTGAATTTGGATTCCAAGGATTTGTATTGAGCAGGAGCTACTTTAGATTCCTTGAACGACGAAACAATCACATTCATTTCATATAGAGCAATTTGAATGTCTCGCTCATGCGCACGAAGCCCACCAGCTAAATAATAATCTAATGCTTGATCATTGCGGTCAACCATAATTTTAGCCATTTTCAATGCCTTGGCTTGCTCACCCATAGAAAGGTATAAGCCAACCATACTCGCCGAAAATTGATCGTATGGAATAACTTTATTTGGCATAACACGCTCTAAATGATCCAAAACCTTTTTAGCTAAAGGGATATTGCCTTCCCGCACTAATTGATCCGCTAGTCGGTACGTACCTAAACGCAACGTCACACTTGGTATTCCCATGTAAAAATCACCATGATAATAAACCTTTTCATCATTCAATCCGCGCCAATACATCTTATTTAACATGTTATCCGCCATGATTTTCGAATTCACAAAACCATCTTGTGCACCTTGAATTTTAAATGGCATCAAACGATATGCATAACCCTCTAATTGCATGCTTTCCTTTAAACCTACATACTGGTCATTCGGTAACGTGGCAGCAAAATAGATTGGTCTAGTCCAGCCAGCTAACGCATTATTTGAAATAATTTCCAACTGAATTAATTCGCCTTTAAAGATATTTTTCGAAGGCAATTTCCAACTCAAACGATCCGATAAGAATGGCAAAAATTCCTTGGGAAACCAATTTGATTGGGCTATTTTCATCGCATTCACTGGTATCACAAGTGAATCAGATGGGAATGTATTGATTAATTCTCCACTCTGTGTTTGCGCCTGAATACGTGGATCATCCTTGTGCACTAAATCTAAATAATCCGGCAAAGACATCTCCTTAATATTCGGATTTTCGGAATACATGATTTGATCGTTAACTCCCTCCAAAAACTGATCCTTCTTCAATAAAATAGGCAAAGGACTTGATTGATATGTTTGACGCTTCATCTGATCGATATACCAGTCCGTCCCCAATAAAGACAAATTACAAACCCGAACATCCGTACGGAAACCTTCCACCTCCTGCACATACCACAATGGGAATGTATCATTATCACCCCCTGTAAATAAAATAGCATTGGGAGCACAAGAATTCAAAAGGTTTTTAGCGAAATCAATTTGATGGTAACGGCCACTACGATCATGATCGTCCCAGTTTTGCTGCGCTAAAATAATAGGTGCTGAGAAACTTAAAACGGTTAATAAAGCCCAACGAACCTGTGGTTTCTTTACAATTAACGCTAACCACTCTCCCAATTGCATCACACCTAAACCTGCCCAAATCGCTAAAAAATAAAACGACCCCACATAAATATAATCACGCTCACGAGGCTCAACAGGCGGAGAATTCAAATAAACAACCAAACCCACACCCGTTAAAACAAACATCATAATCGTAACCAAGAAATCCTTCTCATTTTTCCGATACAATAAATAAAACCCAAGCAAGACTAAAATTAAAGGCAAGTAATAATAGTTATTTCGTGCCTTGTTATTTTTCATCACATCAGGCAATTTAGACGTATCTTCAAAAGCATTAATCGCCCAAGCATCTTGCTGATCACTCTCACGGCCAACAAAATTCCACAACAAATAACGCATGTACATATGCCCCATTTGATGGCTAAACATAAATCGTAAGTTATCCCCAAAACCTGGTTTTTGACCTGCCGGAATTCCCAGCATATCTTGATACAAGGCAACATGTTGGCCGGAATTACTCCAAACACGCGGTAATAACATTTGTTGGTCCTTCTGATACACATACTCCGGCTTGTGCGTGTAGACCACGTACTTACCATCTTTCATCTTGTAAACTTCCTCCCCTTCCTTAAACTCCTCTATCTGAGCCGTATAAACAGGACCGTACAACAAAGAACGTGATCCATATTGTTCACGTTTCAAATACTTCAAGAAGTTCAAAATATTACTTGGATCATTCTCATTGATCGGCGGGTTGTAGCCCGACCGTACTAATGCTACCGTATACGTTGAATACCCAATCAAAAGAAATACCAATGAGAATAAGGCCACATTTAATACCTCTTTCCCTGCTTTGTATGAATAACGAATACCAAAAACGATAGCTGCTAGGAGCACCAATAAAAAGAAAATGGCACCCATGCCGTAACTCATTCCTAAGGTATTGACAAACTGCAATTCGAACCAAAAAGCAATCGAAGGTAAGCCCGGAATAATGGCCGAATTAATCACACCAAGTATAAATAATCCCACTAAAACCGCGACAAAACCACCTTTATACGTTGGCTTAGCCTCTTTCTTAAAGTACCACAACAATGCCAAGGCTGGCAAAGTAACTAAGTTCAGTAGGTGGACACCTATGGAAAGGCCAACTAAATACGCGATAAATAAAATCCAGCGATTGGCTTCTGCTTCGTTTTCAACCAACTCCCAACGAAAGGCTGCCCAAACCACAATCGCCGTAAAAAATGAAGACATCGCATAAACTTCCGCCTCAACAGCGGAGAACCAAAACGAATCTGAAAATGCGTATACTAATGAGCCAACAATCCCTGAAAGCAATAGAATAATACCCTCAGATTGCGTTAAATCGGCAAATGATTTGCGTACTACTTTACGTCCAATCATGACAATCGTCCAATGCATAAACAAGATCGTAAGTGCACTCGAAACCACTGACATCATATTTATCCAAAAGGCCACACGGGTGACATCCCCTAATGCGAGGAATGAAAACATTCGACCGAGCAATAAGAATAAGGGCGCTCCAGGAGGATGTGGAACTTGTAACTTGTACGCACAAGCTATGAATTCACCACAATCCCAAAAAGAGGCTGTTGGCTCCACAGTCAACGTATACGTTATCAGGGAAATGGCAAAAACAATCCAACCTGCGAGGTTATTATTGCGTTTAAATTGCTGCATAAGAATTAAAATAATGTCAAAAGTAAGTCAAACTCCGCACTCACGGACCTTAAAATTTGTTAATTGAATTGACGTAAAAAACGGACATCATTTTCCGTGAATAGACGTAAATCTTTGATTTGGTATTTTAACATAGTAATACGTTCAATACCCATACCAAAAGCAAAACCGGAATATTCCTTGGAATCAATACCCACATTTTCCAATACATTGGGATCAACCATACCCGCACCCGCAATTTCAACCCATCCCGCTTGCTTACAAACATTGCAACCATCTCCCTTGCATAAAAGACATGTAATATCCATCTCCGCACTTGGCTCAGTAAACGGAAAATAAGATGGGCGAAAACGAACTTTCGTATCCTTGCCAAACATCTCTTTCGCAAAATGATAGAGCGTATCTTTTAAATCTTTAAAACTTACATCCTTGTCGACATACAAGCCTTCTACTTGATGAAATAAACAATGGGCTCGCGCTGAAATTGCCTCATTACGAAAAACACGTCCAGGCATAATCGAACGAAAAGGTGGCTTTGCGTATTGCATTAGTCGAATTTGAATATTCGACGTATGCGTACGCAATAAGACATCATCTTGAATTTCGCCTTGTCCCTTTTCGATGAAGAACGTATCCTGCATTTCACGAGCTGGGTGATTCTCAGGGAAATTTAAAGCGGTAAAATTATAAAAATCGGTTTCAATTTCGGGTCCATCTGAAACAGAAAAGCCCATCCGATAAAAAATCTCCAAAATACGAGAACGAACTAATGTTAACGGGTGTAAAGAACCTTGAATCAAAGGGTCTGAAAGCGTTAAATCATCAGGCACTTGAACCGATTGGTCGACTCCTGCAAATTCTTCTTGAGCAACTGTAAACTTGGATTCAGCTAAATTTTTTAAACTGTTTAAAGCTTGGCCTACCTCACGCCGACTCTCCGCAGCGACATCTTTTAAACCATCAAACAAATCAGCTAAACGGCCTTTGCGACCCACAAACTGAATGCGAAATTGCTCTAATGCTGCGGCATCTGAAATAATAAATGCCTCAATTTCAGACTGTATAGCCTGTATTTTATCCTTCATATTAAAATAACTTAAAACCGACTGTCACATGTACCGACTGCGGTTTTTGAGAGAAATAAACACCTTCCGGTTTTAATAAATTAGCGGCTAAATCTGTTTGACCTAACTCATAGCGAAGATCTAAACTTAATCGGGAATAGGTAAAGCCTACACCCGCTTGGTACGAATACATAAACCGTGGAATTCCCAATTTACCATATCCATTAAAGTAATAATGCGTGAGCTCTTCCAAATTGTCATAGCGCGCATGACCGAGAGATCCTACTGGACCACCTACTACATACATATGCTTAAATGAATATCCCAGTAAAAAAGGCACATCTATTGTCATGTAATCCGAATCAACTTCCGAATATACGCCTGAAGTGGAGTTCAATGCAGTCATCTTGCCACCGCGCGTGGACAAGGTCATTTCAGGCTGAACAAAAAACTTTTTACCTACGCGTGCATACCCTCCAAAGGTGTAGCCTTGCTTGAATGCTGCGCTATTTCGAATTAAAACTGATTCACCTTTAAATCTAAAATCGGTCGAATAATTTTGAATATTTGCACCCCCCTTTAGGCCAATAGATAGCCAAGAAGGGATTTTTTGGGCAGATACCGAAAAAACCAATAGACTTACCAGAAACAATAGGCATGCTCTCATCTTATAATATTTTAATTCCCAAGGTAGCTTGAAATGAACTCGCTTTTTGAGAAAAATTAACACCTGAAGGCAACGGAATGGTTTTAGACAAATCTGTCAAATTACTCTCATATCGAACATCGAATGTGAACCCTAATAAATCAATGCCCGCTCCTGCCGTGTAGGAAAAGAAGGCATTGGTCACCGCATTTGAAATTGAATTGTTTGATGTCAAAAATTGATCAAATGTACTGTTGGGCGTCATATTGTACGAGGCAACAGGACCAGCCATTACATGTAAGGGCCCTAAACGATACCCCACCATCAAGGGAATATCTATACTACCGTAACCTATTTCGAATTTTTTATCTAATCCTAGCGCTGCGTTGAGCACGTTTATTTTGGCATATTTAATACCGGCCAACAACTCAGGCTGAACAAACACGCGCCGACCAAAACGGGCATAAACTCCAGCCACGTAGCCATTTTTAGCCGTCATGCTTTGAGCTACATAGTCTGAAACGCCATCCACCGTTAACCCCTCTAAGGTTAAATTGGTTAAACTCACTCCTCCTTTAATACCAAATCGAAAAAAATTACCCGTTGCTTTGCGCACGGGCATCAATAATTGTGCTCGCAAGGGAGCAACAAAAATGAATGAAATTAAAAGAAGGCCAACAACCCTACCCGATATCCTCATGAACAAAAACAGTTTTAGTCAATTAAGCTGTAAAATTATCCTTTTTCATGCAAAAAAAAAGGAAAAACCAACGAAAAGCGTAATTTTGAAACTAAATAAAATCATGCGTGGCAAAAGCTAAAACTTCCTTTTTCTGTCAATCTTGCGGACACAATGCACCCAAATGGTTAGGCAAATGTCCCTCATGCGGAGAATGGAATACGTTCGTGGAAGAATTAGTGGAAGTTAGCTCACACCCAGCCGAAGTTTGGAAAACAAAAAGCTCCGCTCGTACAAAGCCACAACCCAAATTACTCCAAGAAGTAGACTTCGAAAATATACCCAAAATACCTTGCTCAGATACAGAATTTAGTCGGGTATTAGGAGGCGGAATCGTACCAGGTAGCCTTGTATTAATCGGCGGTGAACCCGGTATAGGTAAATCAACACTCCTACTACAAGTCGCACTTTCCTTAAGTGGTACGAAAGTTTTATATGTGACAGGTGAAGAATCCGAGCAACAAATTAAACTTCGTGCAGGCCGCCTTGAAAAAAAATCAGATAGCTTATATATTCTTACGGAAACTAATACCCAAGCCATATTTAAACATTTGGTGGATCTTGAACCGGAATTAATCATCGTTGATTCCATTCAAACCCTATTTTCAGACCAAATAGAATCAGGACCTGGTTCCGTTTCTCAAATACGCGAATGTGCATTGGAATTGATGCGCTTCGCTAAAGAGTCCAATACCCCGATATTTTTAGTTGGCCATATCACCAAAGAAGGATCCATCGCAGGACCTAAAGTCCTTGAACACTTAGTGGACACGGTACTTCAGTTCGAGGGTGACCGACACATGATCTACCGAATTCTTCGTACCACGAAGAACCGCTTTGGCAGTACATCTGAATTGGGCATTTACGAAATGTTGGGCTCTGGCTTGCGTGCCGTCACAAATCCATCGGAGATATTATTGTCCCAACGGGACGAACCAGCTTCCGGTGTAGCGATCGGAACATTAATGGAAGGAAATAGGCCTCTATTGGTTGAAATACAATCTTTAGTCTCCACCACTTCCTATGGAACAGCGCAACGGACAGCCAATGGATATGATGGAAAACGTTTGAATATGCTTTTGGCAGTTATCGAGAAGCGCGGTGGATATAAATTAGGTACGCAGGACGTATTCTTGAATGTGACCGGAGGAATTCGCGTGGACGATCCAGCATTGGATTTGGCAACTTGCCTTTCCGTAGTTTCTTCTTATGAAGACAAGATCATCGACTCATCGAAATGTTTTGCGGCAGAGGTGGGATTAGGCGGCGAATTGCGTTCGGTAACGCGTATAGACCAACGAATCGCTGAAGCAGAAAAACTAGGTTTCAAAGAAATATGGATTTCGAAATACAATTTGAAAGGCTTGAACTACAAACCGAAAAGCATTCAGATTAAATCGGCAGCCAGCTTGATGGATGTTATTATGAGCATCTGGCGCCAAAACTAGCCTCCGGATAAGTTACTTTGACTAAGTGCAGCCCGTGTGCAGGCACTGCCCGACCGGCTTCTTGTCGGCTTTTCGATTCCAAAATTCGCTTGAAATCAGCTGACGTCCACTTCCCCATCCCAATTTCCAATAAAGTTCCCACAATCGACCGTACCATACCACGCAAAAAGCGATTGCCTTCAATCGTAAAAATTAAACAATCCGTTTGGGGCACCCAAGAAGCGCGCACGATTGTACAATCAAACGTGGTTACCTCCGTCTTTACTTTAGAAAAACACTGAAAATCGGTGTGAGACAAGAGTAATTTCGCTGCCTCATTCATCGCCTCCACATCCAAATCTGCTTCGTACCAATAGGCAAAATCACGCAAAAATGGATCTTTATGACGGGTAATGCGGTATTCATAGATTCGTGAAGTCGCATCGAAACGCGCATGAAAATCATCCGCTACCGTGAAAATTGCTTGAGCAGTTAATGCAGGTGAAAGCATGCGATTCATACGGTAAACTAGGTTGTCATCGATACCCAGAGACGTATCGAAATGAGCGATTTGATGCGCTGCATGAACACCGGTATCTGTCCGACCGCTTCCAGTGATCGCAACTGTTTCTCCCAATAAAAGACTTAATTTTTCCTCTAATTCTGCTTGAACGCTATGCGCGTTCGGCTGGATCTGATATCCATGAAATGAGCCGCCATCGTAAGCGAATTGCAGTGCATAGCGGCTCATCTTGTATTATTTTGTTAAGGCTGTTTCCAATGCCGTGAAGTAAGAACCAGAAGCTTTCGCTAATGAACTTACCACCTGGCCATCGACCACCATATCCGTACCTTTTACGGTACCCAATTGCGAAGACTTAACACCCAATCCTGTTAAATGAGCTTCAAAAGCAGCTTTCTTCGCTGGAGCAACCGATACAATCACACGCGATTGTGCTTCACCAAACCACATTGCATCTTGACGAATACCAGCATCTGATTTCACATCAAATCCTAATCCACGTGGAAAAGCAGATTCGGCTAGGGTTACTAAAACTCCACCATCAGACACATCATGCGCCGACTGGATTAATTTGGCTTCAATTAATTCTGAGATACCTTTTTGAACCAATTGCTCGGTGGGCATATCAAAATAAGGCGCAGGCGAAGCCTTCACCTTGCGGTAAGAATATAAAAACTCAGAAGAAGCGATGTCATTCACAGACTCCCCTACTAAGTATACTAAATCTCCTTCAGCCTTGAAATCCAAGGTCATCTTGTTTTCTGCTTTCTCTAAAATACCCAACATACCAATCGTTGGCGTTGGAAACACCGGACCTTCATCCGATGATTGATTATAGAAACTCACGTTACCACCCGTTACCGGAGTTTCAAACGCCTCACACGCTTTCTTCATTCCTTTAATCGCACCTACGAATTGCCAGTAAACTTCTGGAACATATGGATTACCAAAATTCAGGCAGTTGGTGATTGCCACCGGCAAACCTCCTGAACAAACAATGTTACGCGCTGCCTCCGCAACCGCCATCGCACAACCCTCTTCCGGATCCGCGTTTACATAGCGTGAGTTACAATCAACGGTAATGACAATTGACTTATTTGAACCATGAACTTTCACCACACCTGCATCTGAAGGTGCATTGGTATTGCGATTCGCCCGACCTATAGATGAATCGTATTGCTCCGCTACCCACTTCTTTGAAGCGATGTTAGGGTGATTCATTAGGAAATCGAATGCCTTTGGCAATTCTGAGGCTGGAATATCTTGTACGGATTGAATATCAAATTTCTTGAACTCTTGGAAGTAAGCAGGTTCCTTATATTCACGGTGATATACTGGTGCGCCTCCGCCCAATACCAAATCATCCGCAGGTACGTCCGCTACTAACACACCATCTTGGTAGAATTCCAAACGTTTGGTATCTGTAACCGTACCAATTTGCTCGCAATTCAAATCCCACTTATCAAAAATCTTCTTCGCCTCTCCTTCGCGTCCTTTTTCTACAACGATCAACATACGTTCTTGCGACTCGGATAAAAGAATTTCAAACGGCTTCATATTTGCCTGGCGTGTTGGAACTTTGGAAAGATCGATGATCATACCGTGCTCCCCTTTGGCAGACATTTCAGAAGTTGAACAGATAATTCCTGCCGCACCCATATCTTGAATACCAATCACACAACCCGCTTCAATGATTTCCAAT
Source organism: Aquirufa sp. (assembly GCF_964796385.1). Lineage (NCBI taxonomy): Bacteria > Pseudomonadati > Bacteroidota > Cytophagia > Cytophagales > Flectobacillaceae > Aquirufa > Aquirufa sp. The sequence continues at coordinate 26,399 of NZ_CBAUBA010000010.1, forward strand.
GAAGCCTCTAATAATAATTTCTCTTGAAAAGGATCCCCTACTTGAACCGCAGGTAATTTTTCAGAAGATTTGGACGTAATATCCTCCGAAGCAAAACTTGCTCCACCAATTCCATCTTTACCTGTAGCAGATCCTACGATAAATACGCCATTACCTACCCCATATGAAATGGCTGAAGCTTGGGTACCCACCTTTAAAATACCTGCCGAAAAGGCATTTACGAGTGGATTAACATTATAACAATCATCAAATTGCACTTCGCCACCGACCGTTGGGATACCAAACGCATTCCCGTAATCACCAATTCCCTTCACCACACCTTTCACCAACCATTTCGTTTTTGCTAAATCAATGTTACCAAAACGCAAGGAATTTAACTGAGCGATCGGACGTGCACCCATCGTGAAAATATCCCGGTTGATACCACCTACCCCTGTCGCTGCACCTTGATAAGGTTCTAATGCCGAAGGGTGATTGTGCGATTCGATTTTGAAGGCACAGCCTAAACCGTCGCCTAGGTCAACAAGACCAGCGTTTTCTTCGCCGGCTTTCGCTAACATACGAGGAGAATCTTTCGGAAGTGTCTTTAACCAAACAATAGAGTTTTTATAGCTACAGTGTTCAGACCACATGACAGAGAAGATTGACAACTCAGTAAAGTTTGGCTTGCGACCTAAAATTTCCTGAATACGGTCGTATTCTTCTGGCAATAAACCTAATTTTTTGGCTGTTTCTAGGGTTGGTAGGCTTTCGGTAGATTCCACGCTTATATGTTAATTAAGAAATGTTGTTGCATCGACGCAAGAAGGCGCAAAGGTAATAAATTTCGAGGAGAGACCCGAAAAAATATTAGGTAAAAATAGTAAGATGTATGGCCGCGACACCTCGCGTCTAATGTCCTACGTCTAAAGTCTAACGTCTAATTTTCATATCCCCCAATACCTCCGATCCTCTGGAACATCCACATCCCGGAATTTATCTGAAAAATGAACGATTTCACAAAGCATAGGATTTTCTCGCCAAAATTTACCTAATCCTTGATCACCACTCCAGTGATTAAATAAAGGTCGTAAAGCTTGCGGAATTAATACAGGGGGAGAATTAACTCCTTGAAATGAGGCCACAATGGCTCGATCTGGATTTGCCAACGACGTTAAGTTCTTGAGATGAGAAGTTGTCAGAAAAGGCAAGTCACATAATAAAACCAATACATCGCGCGAAATATCCACTGCTTTGAGTCCGACTGAAAGCGACTCCCCCATTCCTTTTTCCCAATGTTCCACCTTAACAAAAGTCAAGTTAGGAAACTCCTTTTGTAAATTTTCTATAATTATAATAGATTGTTCAACTTCAGCCCCAAGGCAAACAGAAACCTCTTGGCATACCGAAAACGCGAGACGGATCGACCGCTCTAACAGGCTTTGGCCTTGATAAACTAACAATTGTTTCGCTTCCCCTAATCGAGAGGAGGCCCCTGCGGCCAGAATTAATCCTTCCATTTAAATTAAAATTAAAGATAAAGGTTCATTCACACCACACAAGCCCATGCCGCAACCGAACTTCGTTCCCATGTATCCTATTTCGTCACGAATGACCCATAATATTGGGGTATCTGATTCCACATCGACGCGATGCTTCTTGGAATTAATCGTTAGTTGGTAAGTAGGCATAGTCCATTTTTAAATACCCTTAAATTTACAATAAAATTTAAATTATCCATTTAGGCTCCTAATTTTGCCAAATGCTCCAACCGAACGAAATTGAGTTTATCGCGAATAACGGCCATAGGTCCCCGTCGGCCATCGCGTTAGATGCACGTAAATTCCCTGAGCTTGAAATCAAAAAATTAGCTCATCAAATTCAGGCGCGCCAGAAATTGGCAACTAAATTACCGAGCTGGGTGGCTGAAAAAAAGGTCTTTTTCCATGCGTCTATTTCACTCGAACAATCATCCTCAGAAAGCACGGCCAAATACAAGGCTTCTTTGGTTTCTGGTCGGCTAATTGATATCACAGGAGGTATGGGTGTAGATACTTGGGCATTTGCGCAAACATGCGCGCAGGTGACTTATGTAGAAATGCAGGAAGAGTTAGCAGCTATCACAAAATATAATCATGAGGTACTCGGTGTTAAAAACATAGCTCATTTAGCCAAAAATGGGTTAGAAGCATTAAATGAAGTTGAAATCGATTGGATTTATGTGGATCCTGCACGGAGAAATGCGCAGGGAGAAAAAGTTATATTGTTTAGAGATTGCCAACCGAACGTTTTGGATGTCATTGCGCAGCATCCTACCAAAAAGATACTCATTAAGACGAGTCCGGTTTTGGATATTAGTCGGGCCGTTCACGAATTAGGCGGAGTCAGCCAAGTTTATGTGGTCAGTACAAAGCAAGAAGTTAAGGAGCTCTTGTTTGTAAAAGCGGGAAATGAATCGCTGGACCCGAAGATTAGCATCATCGAAGAAGGTCAAACCATTTTTGAGGGCACGCAGATGGTAGAGCGAAACGCTGAGAATCTTATTGGAAGCCTAAAACGCTATGTTTACGAGGCACACCCCGGCGTGATGAAGGCAGGATTTTTTAAGTCGGTGCAGCGTAATGGCCTAGTTCAATTAGGCCAACATACCCATCTGTATTGTTCGGAAAGCTTACTGAAAGATTTTCCAGGCAAAATATATGAGGTAATTGAATCGGGGCCTGTTCAAGCAAACTGGCTATCGGTCAATCAAGCGAATATTAGTACCCGAAATTTTCCGATAAGCCCGGAGGCGTTGCGCAAAAAGTTAAAATTAAAAGACGGAGGTGCCTACACGCTCTTTGGGATACAAAATTCAAGTCAAAAAAATGAGTTGATTCTCACCAAAAAAATTACCTTTGCTGATTGAAATTAACACATCAACACATTACATCATGATGAAAAGCATATTATTCGGTCTATTATGCACCTTGGCAACAAGCACTATGTATGCGCAAGTTTTTTCGGGATTAGAGGAAATTGATAAAGCGAAAAAAGAAGGATTCTACACCTATATTAATTCGGAGGAGAAATATGTGATAGAAGCTTGGAAAAAATACTTAAAACAAGTGGGATCAGTAGAAAATGGCCGCAATGGCGGTACGCTGAACGTTTATTCAGCTAAAATTAAGGAAATATCAGATAAGCCAGTAAGCTTATTGTCGAAGGTATCTGAGGAGAAAAATAAGACCAAATTGTTTGTTTCAATCAGTACGGGCCCAGATGCCTATATTCAAACAGGGCATGAATCATTTAGAGAGGCGAGTAATTGGGTAGAAGAGTTTGTTCGACTCATCAATTTAGAGGAGGATGTGCGTTTGGAGGAGAAAAAATTAAATGAATTAATCACCAATAAATCAAAACAGCAGAAACTTGCGGATCGTTTTGTTCGCGAATTAGACTCAAATAAGCGTCAAAATGAACTCTTGACAAAGAAATTAGAGGAAGCGAAAGTAGAGAAGGAAAAGATTTTAGCTAACCAAGAACAAAACAGATTGGATTTGAAATCCAATGAAGATGCGATCTTATTGCAAGCACAAAAGCTGGAAACGGCTAAACAAAAAATCAAATGAGAGTAGTAAAAATTTGGCTTTTGGCCGGAATCTTTTGCCTATTCAACTGCAATTTTGGAATGGTTGAATATAGCGCCTTACATCCCCAAGTAGAGAAAACAGTGCAGGTAGACAGTACCCAAAAGCCGCTTGTTTATGCGCCAAACAAAGAAGTTTCAGTCGTAAGTGAAACGAATAAACCGACAGAGAAATCGGATATTTCTATTTCACTTGTCATTTGGTCAGGCATCAAATACTTGACAGCTATGTTGCTCAAAATAATTACTTCAGTTATATAATGCCTTCATTTCGAGTTCGAACACGGGTTAATGCCCCAATGCAAGACGTTTGGACTAAGTTCGATGCGGATTTATTAAAAAAGCTATCGCCTCCATTTCCGCAGGTTCGGATTGTACGCTTTGATGGGTGCCAGACAGGAGATGTCGTCACGCTGGAATTAAACCTAGTTTTAGCTAAGCCCTTGTGGACGTCAAAGATCACCGATTCAGTTCAAAATGAACTAGCAAGTTATTTTGTCGACGAAGGAGTCGAAATGCCTTTGGGACTTACAGCGTGGCGCCATGAGCATCGCATCGAAAAAAGAGATGAAAAATCCGCAGATATTGTAGACAAAATTTCCTTCAAAACGAAGAATTTGCTTTTAGACTATCTTTTACTTCCTTTGTTTTGGGGAATGATTGTGTACCGAATTCCTTTTTACAAGTTGTATTTAAATCAACCAACTAACCTATGAAATTATCTCTTACCCAAAAAATCATCTTAGGATTCGTCTTAGGTCTTGCACTAGGTGAATATTTTTATTTAAGTCTTAGCCCAGAAGTGGCTCATCAGTGGGCGGGATATGTTCAGGTCGTTTCCAAGATCTTTTTGCGGTTAATTAAGATGATTGTGGGGCCCTTAGTTTTTTGCACATTGGTTGTGGGCATTGCCAAACTTGGCGATTTCAAGGCTGTTGGCCGTATTGGAATTAAAACAATCGGATACTTTTATTTTGCAACAATTTTATCTTTGGTGACTGGATTGGTCGTCGTGAATATAACCAAACCAGGAAGTTTACAGAGTTGGCCCAAACCCGCAGCTGGTACTGAAACGGGTATTGATGCAAGTAAAACTAAATCCCTTGAAGACTTTATTTTACACATTTTCCCAGATAGTTTTTTCAAAGCATTGGCTGAAAATGAGATTCTTCAAATCGTTATTTTCTCCTTATTTTTTGGTGTGGCGTTAGGCTCTATTGGAGAAACTGGGAAAAAATTGATACATGTAATTGAGAACTTAGCTGAGGTTGTCTTTAAAATGGTGAATTACGTCATGGAGGTTGCTCCTTATGCCGTTTTTGCTGCGATGACGACGGTGGTTGCGAATAAAGGTTTGAGTATTTTGATTAGCTATGGTTACTTGATGATTTGTTTTATGGGCGGTTTGTTGTTTTTCACCGTAGTCATTTTGTGGATTATTGCGGCAGTTAATGGCATCAATTATTGGAAACTATTAAAAGAATTGAAAGAGGCGTTATTAATCTCATTTTCTACGGCCAGTTCGGAGGCTTCGTTTCCGCAAACGATTGCTGCCTTGGAGAGGTTTGGTTGTAGCCGAAGAATTGTAGGTTTTGTTTTACCGCTGGGATATAGCTTCAATTTAGATGGATCGATGTTGTATATGACATTTGCCACGGGATTTATTGCGCAGGCTTATGGGGTCCATTTAAGTTTGGAACAACAAATCACTATGTTATTGACCCTGATGATTACATCCAAAGGCATTGCGGGAGTTCCGCGTGCGTCCTTGGTTATCATCGCGGGAACTTTGACCATGTTTAATTTACCGGCGGAGGGAATTGCATTATTGCTTGGTGTAGATCCATTCTTGGATATGGGCCGCACGGTGACATCTGTGGCTGGAAATGGTGTAGCAACTTGTGTCGTATCGAAGTGGGAAGGGGAATTCAACCCAACTACTTAATTGACTTAAAAGTTAATTGGACAGCTTTGCGTGCAGGAAATAAGGCGGCTAATCCCGTAATTAGAATCACGACCAAAGCTGTCCAGAAAAAATCCCAGAATTCCATTTTAATTGGATAAGCGTCGATTAATGCATTTGGAATGCCTAACGAAATGATGCCGAATTGTTGTTGGATCGTCGCCATCACATATCCTAAAAGCATTCCAAACGCCGCTCCCGAAAAACTAATTAACGCGCCCACCCACAAAAACGCCCGAAAAACTTGTTGGCGAGAAACCCCCATTGCCATAAGCGTAAATAAATCTTTCCGCTTTTCAATGACCAAAAGTGAAAGCGCATAGAAAAGCGTAAATGAGGCGATTCCCATAACGAAAGCCATAATTAAAAAGACAAATAGCTTCTCAATCTTGATGGCTTTCAGGAGAATGGCATGTTGTTCATCGCGTGTTTGAATCGTAAATTTAGGCCCAAGAATTGCTTGAATCTGATTTTTAATAACCTGGTCGTCTGTAGTGGGGGCAAGCATAATTTCATAGGCAGAGCGGTTGCCAGGTTGGCCCACTAATTCTTCCATCCAATCTAGGGGCACGATAACGGTTTGGTTATCGAAATTTTGCTCTACTTCGAGTACGCCAGAGGGAAAAAAGAAATTCCGACGAATGGCATTTTCACTTAATGCCGCGCGTTTTAATTGCGTATGATTCGGATACCACGCTTCGATGGGGTCGAATACATTCTCAAAACTCATCCCCATAGCCAAGAAAACTCCGATGCCCACGAGGGCAAATGGGTGTTCGCCCGATTCAACAAAATAATCACCCTCTACCACCTGTTTCTTCAGTCGGCCTGCTGCCAGATACGAGGCATCCACCCCTTTCATCCGAACGACTAATTGCTTTTGGTCGTAACGAATTAGACCTTGATCTTCTAAAATGGGATTGACAAATTTAATGCCGGATATTTTTTTTAACGCGGCCACTTGACTAGCAGAAAGCTGAAACCGATCGCCTTGTTTATGGACAATTTTAAGATCTGAATCAAAAGAATTAAATAATCCCTTTTGGAAATCTTCGAGGCCATTAAACACAGAAAGAATTAAAACGAGCGCCATGACTTCCACGCTTACGCTAATCATGGCAATACGTGAAATTAAGGAAATAAAGCTCGCCTTACTTTTTGAAAAAAAATACCTTTTTGCAATGAATAAGGAAAAATTCACGGGTCAACACATTAAAGTTCTTCGGAAGGAATTCCGTCAGAAGGAGGAATAACAAGACCTTCAAATAAGGCTTCAATTTTTGCTGCATAGGCAGCGGTGTCATCTAAATAAAAAGCTAAATGAGGGATAATTCGTGCCTGTTTCCGAATTCGGATCGCTAATGCGTTTCGAATCGCTTTGTTACGCACATCCAATTCATCCATGATTTGGTCCACATCATCAGCCAATAGAAAACTTAAATAACAACGGGCGGCAGAAAGATCTGGACTCATTTTGACATCTGTGATGGTAACCATCGCTTTGCCAAAAATTTCTTTGAATTCCTTTTGAAAAATATCACTTAAATCCTTCTGGATTTGTCTTCCAAACTTTTGCTGACGCTTACTTTCCATAATTGCTCCGATTCGTTTTCTACTCAAAAATCCAACAAATTTCAGAATAATAATTGGAATCACCGTAATTTAGCAAATTCAAAATGCGATAATGTTCCAATTTCTCAAATCAAACGCTTCGATTACCCTGTTCCTACTGGTGGGCTTTTGGGCTGTTGCTACCTTTGCGTTTGTACAAGCCGGTATTTCACCCCTTGTTTGGGAATTAAAATATTACCTGTTAGGCCAGAAATTAAATGAAGGCTTTCGGATGTACCAAGACATTCGTGATAATTCTGGGCCATTCACAGCTGGATTTTTTCAATTGATTGAATTTTTAAAGTTCCCAATTTCTTGGAATGCGTATTGGGCAACAGGCATCATACTATTTCAAGCGATTGTATTCCAGCGTACGATTAATCGCTATGAATTAATGGCCCCACTCGGGAATATGCCATTTTTCATGTACATGTTATTTTTACATATTTCGCTCGATTTTTGGGTACCTAGTGCTGCACTGCTCGGATTAACATTTTTAATTCTTGCTTGGCGTGAGATCATCCGTCAACAAAGCACACTACATGTAGAGGATCGCGTATTTTTAATTGGTTTATTTATTGGGGCTGCCGGGTTATGCTATCCAACTTACTATTTGTTTATATTCTGGGGCTTCCTTAGTTTGTTATTTTATTCGGGAATTAACCCTCGCCAAATGCTCTTGGTGCTAGTCGGTTTTCTTATTGTCAATGGCATCACAGCACTTTTGTATACGTATAACGGCAACTTAAGTTACCTGGTAGATGTATTCCAAAAATCGGCTTTGGTGTTTCATACACCAGCGTGGGCGGACATAAAACACATTGCTTCTACCTATGTACCAGCATTGATTTTGGGATTTTATGGTTTATGGACGGTGATCCAACGGCCAAAAATAAAGTCGAATGGGCAAAAGGCCCAGCAAACCAATTTCATTTGGATTCTCATTAGTTTTTTCGCGGTATTTACCTTGCCTGCGAATAACAGCCATAATTTCTTATTTATCTTGCCGCCATTGGCCTATTTTACGCTTAATTTATTCTTTCTACTCAAACGTTATTGGATTCAAGAACTGATTTTAATTGGCTTTGTGGCAAGTGTATGGTTCAGCTGGCAATCTGAATGGAAAAATAGTTCCTATAACCGGATACAAGCAGGTAAGCTTCCGATCAAAAATGAACGCTTGATGGTCTTGGGAGGGCAAATTGATGAATATCAAACGAATCAAATGTCAGGTCCATTTGTTAATTGGGAACTTTCAAAAGATTTATTTCTGGAGATGAATACCTACCAAACAGTCGTTAAATTGCAGCGTTATTTGGAGATGGATTCGCCGACGTATATTTACGATCCAGCAGGGAATTTTCCACGCATGCGCTTTTACCTACCCTATTTAAAGGATAAATACGTTGAAGTACAAAAGCATTTGTATAAACGAAAGAATTAAATGCAGCCGATTTTATTGACACGACCTGCGTGACGCCCTCCTTCAAATTCGGTATCGATAAATGTTTGAAGACAAGCTTTCGCCTCATCTAAACTGATAAATCGAACAGGTAAACAGATCACATTGGCGTCATTGTGCTGACGAACCAATTTCGCCACTTCCGTATTCCATGCTAATCCCGCACGAATCCCCTGATGTTTATTGGCCGTTATCGCCACCCCATTTGCACTTCCGCACAACAATAATCCCCAAGAAACTTCGCCTGACTCAACGGCATTTGCTACAGGATGCGCAAAATCAGGGTAATCCACAGAATCCGCAGAATAAGTACCGCAATCTTTAATCGCAAAACCCTGGTCTTTTAAAAAATCAATTAATTGATCTTTATAGTCAAAACCAGCATGATCACCGCCTACAGCAAAGGATTTAGATAAAGTCATAAAATGAATGGGTATAAATTTTTACAAAGGTCGGGGATATCAATTACATTTGCACTTAACAAACCGATTAAATTATGACTGACAATTGGCAAGAGGAAGAAGATCAAATAAAAAAGGTGTTTGGAGACAAGACCTGGTCTGAAATTAAATCAGAAGAGTCCTGGCGAATCTTTAAAATCATGAGTGAATTTGTGCAAGGAATTGATCATTTATCAAAAATCGGTCCTTGCGTTTCCATATTCGGTTCCGCGAGAACCTCCCCCGAAGACAAATATTACCAATTGGCCGAGCAAATTGCCGCCAAACTTGTCCGTCACGGCTATGGTGTCATTACAGGTGGTGGCCCAGGAATCATGGAAGCGGGGAACAAAGGTGCAACCAGCGAAAATGGTCGATCAGTAGGCTTAAACATTGAATTACCATTTGAGCAGACGCCTAATCCTTATATTGATGCGGATAAAAATATGAATTTCGATTTCTTCTTTGTCCGCAAAGTGATGTTTGTCAAATACTCCCAAGGTTTCATTATCATGCCAGGGGGATTTGGTACACTCGATGAAATGTTCGAATCACTAACTCTAATTCAAACGCACAAAATAGGCCGTTTCCCTGTAGTGCTCGTGGGCTCTGACTATTGGACCGGGCTATTGGACTGGATGAAAAAAACGATGGTTGGCTACGGTAACATCCATGCCGAAGACCTCGAACTTTTTGCGGTGGTAGACACCCCTGCTGAAGCCGTCAAAATCATTGATGATTTCTATGCCAAATACCTATTAAAACCAAACTTCTAGGCCTTTGAGAAGAATTTCATAATGTCGGCAAGTGGTAACGCATTCAGAGTTAGGCTTTTTAACAATCCCCCTTTGCGCCCTACGCGAACACCATATTCCATATCTTTCAGTCCATCAATTTTATGCGCATCTGGATTAATGGAAACAAAGACTCCTTTGTCCATCGCGGCATAGATATAACGCCAGTCTAAATCCAATCGATAGGGGCTTGCATTCAATTCAATGCTTACACCATTAGCTTTGCAGGCATCCAGAATTTTCATGGTATCGATGGGATAACCGGCACGGGTTAGTAATAACCTGCCGGTCGGATGACCCAAAATCGAGGTGTAAGGATTTTCAATCGCTTTCAATAAACGATCCATCGAACGATCTTGATCCATAACCAATTGCGCATGTACCGAGGCAACCACATAATCGAAACTCGCCAAAATACGCGGGTTATAATCCAAACTACCATCTGGTAAAATATCTGCCTCAATCCCTTTTAAAATTTTAAAATCGGCCCATTGCGAATTCAACGCATCTATTTCGGCATGTTGGCGCTGTACATCCTCCTCCTTCAACCCACCCGCATATGCCGCATATTGCGAATGATCCGCGATACCGAAGTAATGTAATCCCATAGCCCGACAAGCTTCAGCCATCTCTAAAAGGCTATTTTTTCCGTCCGAGTACGTAGAATGATTATGCACACATCCCTTCAAATCACTCATTTCAATAAGATCATTCGGGGAAAACTTTTCGCTCCAAGCAAATTCTTGCAAGCCCTCCCGCATGGAAGGAAGAATGAATGGTAAGTTTTGGCTGCTGTATACTTCTTCAGCTGATGCCACATTTTTCAATTTGAAAAAATTAACTTGACCGAGGTGTTCGGGGTGTGCCGACCACTGATAGACCATCATGTCAAATTGCGATGCATCCGTAAAATGAATTTCGATGGGGATTAAATGGCCGGCAAAATGGCCACGCCAGGTAAACGGAGAGGACTGTTGGTGATCCGTCTGAAATCCTTCGATCGATTCAATCAAAAACTGACTTCCAAAAATATCGTCTGTTTGGGCAACAAAAACTAATGCGTTGACAACTTCACAGTCACGAGCTAATTCACCAGAAATAGCAATCTTACTAAATTTAGGTGCAAGTAAACCCATTAAATCTTCGCTGAGCTTTTCCGCTTTATTGATCCGCAATTTCTTGCGATTCTCCTGTAGAAAAAGAATGTAGGTGCGGATATTTTCGGTCACCGACTTCCCAAAACCTTTTACTTGCTCGAGTTGGCCTGATTCACAGGCGGCTAATAAATCGTCTAATTCGGTGATTCCGAGTTCTTTCCAAACGAGGCCAACTTTCTTTGGCCCCATACCTTTGACTTTCAGGAGATCTAAAATTCCGGGAGGGCTTTGTTCGATCATTGCCTCTAAATCAGGGCATGTCCCCGTTTGTGCTATATCACTAACTAGTTGACTGACCACCTTCCCAACGCCCGGAATCGCAACTAATTCGTCTTCTGAGAGATTGGCTATTCGACCTGGAAATTTATCTAGCCCACGTGCTGCAAAACTCAAGTTTTTACGCTTGAATTCATTTAGTCCATGGACATCCCATAATTTGACGAGAAGTTCTAGTGCGTCAATAATCTGTTCATTCTCCATCAGCAAACAAAGTCATTTGTTGGTTTACCCCCTCAAAACCCTCATGAGTTAACAACCATTCTTTTCGCCACAACTCCCCGGCATAACCCACCATGGAACCATCGGAACCGATGACCCGGTGACACGGAATACGCAACAAGAGTGGATTTTGGCTATTTGCTCTTCCAACTGCCTGAGCGGCGTTCGGTTGGCCTATTAACTGTGCAATTTCTTGATAGCTTCGCGCCTCTCCTGCCGGAATCATGCGCAAGGCTAACCATACTTTTTCTTGAAACTCTGTCCCTAAATACCTAGCAATCGGGCTTTCCCACCGGTGCTCCGGATTTTGAAAATAGGATTGTAAGTCGGCCTGAATCATTTCTTCCATCCCTGCATCATCCGTATGATTATCCCCTTTCGTACTCACAAAGCGTACACTATGCAGACCAGATTCAGCATATTCAACACGTATGATGCCAATCGGACTCTCGAAATAAAGGAAATTCAATAAAACCATGTGGCAAAAATACAATCAAAATCTGTCGAAAATGGTAAATTTCTACTATTAAAAAGTATATTTTAGGAAAAGTTTTAAAAAATCAGAAATTCGATTCCGATAATCAAAAATTAAGTTTTAAATTATTTCATTATCAAGCATTTGCACGATTTTTAGCCTATGAATTTTTCATTTAACAACTACGATGCGGAAGGATTTTTTGATGAAATGTTCACTCCTGAAGGTCAAGTCCGCGAAGGATATACCCATTTCAAAGATCGCGTAGAGCAATTAACCCAAGAGGAATTTACAAGACGACAGCAATCTGCTGAACGAGCGCTCATGGCGATGGGGATCACGTTCAATGTTTACTCAGAAAACGAGGGAACGGAGCGAATTATGCCGGTAGATATTATACCGCGGATCGTGGAAGCTAAGGAATGGGAAAAGATTGAAAAGGGGCTTATTCAACGTATTACGGCATTAAATTTGTTCTTAAATGATATTTATTCGGATCAAAAAATCATCAAGGATGGAATAATTCCTGCGGAGGTGATCGAGTCATCTAAAGACTTTTTAAGACCTTGTATAGGTATTAAACCGGCTAAAAATATTTACATACATATTACAGGAACCGATTTAATCCGTGGTGCAGATGGGGAATACATGATTTTGGAAGATAATTTGCGTTGTCCATCAGGTGTATCTTACATGATGGAAAATCGCGAATTACTCAAGCAAACTTTCCCCGAGGTCGTTGCCAAAACACAGATTAGACCGATATCGGATTATCCGCATAAATTACTTGAGATGCTGCGGTTTATCAGCGATCGACCAGAACCAACGGTGGTGGTTTTGACGCCTGGAATTTACAATTCGGCTTATTTTGAGCATTCGTATTTGGCCCAACAAATGGGTGTTGAGTTAGTGGATGCGCGCGATTTAGTTGTTCATGAGGGCTATGTCAAAATGCGGACAACGAAAGGATTTAAGATTGTGGACGTGATATACCGTCGGATCGATGATACATTTTTAGATCCTTTGGCATTTAATCCAGATTCAATGATCGGAATTCCAGGAATTTTTGAGGTCTATAAAAATGGGAAAGTAGCGATTGCCAATGCCCCAGGAACGGGTGTAGCTGATGATAAGGTGATTTACGCCTACGTACCGCGGATCATCAAATACTATTTAAACGAGGAGCCCATCATTAAAAATGTCAAAACCTACATTTGCTCAGAAGAGGATGACCGTAACTATGTGTTGGCCAATATTGAAAAACTGGTTGTCAAAGAAGCCAATGAAGCAGGTGGCTATGGTATGTTGATTGGACCTAAATCTACGAGAGAAGAACAAGAAAAATTCAAAGCCTTGATTTTGAGCAACCCACGAAATTACATTGCCCAACCGACCATCTCCTTATCCCGCGTACCTTGTTTGATCGATGATCATGCCGAAGGGCGGCACGTAGACTTGCGGCCTTACATCCTTTATGGTGATGGGGTAAAGGTAATGCCGGGTGGATTGACGCGTGTGGCCTTACGAAAGGATTCGCTGGTGGTTAACTCTTCACAGGGTGGTGGGTCGAAAGATACGTGGGTGCTTTATTAGACGCTGGACGTTAGACGTTAGACCCTTTGGCAAACCTTTAGGGATTGCCAAAGTTTGAGGCGTTTTTCACGCCGATTGTTATTTAAAGACGGTGGAAGTTAGACGTTAGACCCTTTGGCAAACCTTCGGGGATTGCCAAAGTTTGAGGAGTTTTTCACGCCGATTGTTATTTAAAGACGGTGGAAGTTAGACGTTAGTCACTTGGATAAAAAGTCTAAAGTCTGACGTCTAGGGTCTAGCGTCTGACTTCTATTTTACATTTCTTGACTACGCAACAAATCCGCTAAGGTCTCACGCTTGCGTACAAGACGAGCAACTCCGCCATCCACTAAGACCTCTGCAGGCAGAAAACGTGCATTGTAATGCGAAGCCATCGTAAAACCATATGCACCGGCATTAGCCATGGCGATGATATCCCCCTCTTTCACCTCATTCAATAAGCGCTCATCTTGCTTACCCTTGATATCAAATGAAAAGGTATCCGTTTCACAAATATAACCTGTTACCCTATATGATTCTTGTTTCGACGTATCTTGGTTTGATGCATTAAAAATATAGTGATACGAACCGTACATCATCGGACGAATCAAGTGATTCAAACCGGAGTTTATTCCAATAAACGTTTTCACTGGGTCGCGTTTCACCACATTCGTTTCCGTCAAAAAAGTTCCTGACTCACTCACTAAAAACTTCCCTGGCTCTACCCAAAGGCGTAATTGCCGACCGTATTTTTGGCAAAAAGTGCGAAAGGCATTGCTCATGATGAGACCAACTTCCTTCATGTTCACTCCTGGATCTTCCGGTGAATACGGAACTTTGAATCCACCACCCAAATCAATTATTTGCAAATCCTTGAAGTCATACGCAAAATCAAAAAGCGCTGATGCAGCCTGCTCGAACGTTTTTCCATCCTTAATATCCGATCCGGTATGTTGGTGCAACCCAATCACCTCCATCTTATACTTCGCAACAATCGCTAAAATCTCAGCCTTTTGATGAATTGAAATTCCAAATTTTGATTCCGGATGCGCCGTCATAATCTTTTCATTTCCTCCACCAAAAACGTGTGGCTTAATGCGAATTAAACAAGGTTGAGACGAACCATACATCGCACCAAACTTTTCTAAAACCGACAAATTATCCAAATTGACAATAGCTCCCTTTGAAACCGCATATTCAATCTCTGAAAAATGAACCCCAGATGGCGTAAATGTAATCGAAGAACCCGCATAACCCGCAATCAATCCCATCTCCAATTCTTGTGGTGAAACCACATCCATATCAACACCATTTTCACGCATCAAGCGTAAAATAGACAAATTCGTGTTCGCCTTAACAGCGTATTTTATCGTCAAGTCAATTCCCTCAAAAGCGGCTCTTAAAACCGAGATTTTTTCCCTAATTTTGTCGGCATCGTAGACGTACAATGGCGTACCAAATTCTTTGGCCAAATCTGTTAACGGTATGTTCTGAATTGAATAATAAGCCATAGGGAAAATTTAAGCCACAAAGATACTAATCTAACAAATATGAAAAGCATATTTATTGCCTTATTACTGTTTGCGCCTTTATTCCTTTCCGCTCAGAGAAAAAGTGGCCCTATGCACGGGGGCGCTAACTTGAAAGAGGTGCTTATTTGGTTGCAAACCAAACAAGCTGCGACCGTACATATTCAATACCATGAAATAGGCGATCAAATAATCCATAAAACGGATCCCATTCGTTCCTAAAAAGCAATAAAATTCACTGAATAAAATAACATGGAAGTACTATTAAACCGATTAGATCAAGATTTTCACTTTGAGGCCACAGGCTCCTCGCCCATTTCGGTACACATCGATGCAGCGGAGGGAATTGGCGGGCATAACGCAGGTGCGCGTCCCATGGAACTTATATTGATGGGACTAGGTGGTTGCACCGCTATCGATGTCATTCTGATCTTAAAAAAGCAACGTCAGGTGGTCGATGATTTCCAAATTCGCGTACAAGGTGATCGTGAGAAAATCGAAGGAACAGAGATGATGCCATTTAGAAAAATCAATATCCAATTTGAATTGCAGGGTGACATAGATGGTAATAAAGCTGAAAGAGCAATTCAAATGTCCATGGATAAATACTGCTCCGCAACAGCGCAGTTGGCACCAAGCGCTACCATCACCCATTCATTACTTTTAAACGGACTTAAATTCGAAGCCTAATGCAAATATATTTAGATTTATTAACCCATATCAAACAAAACGGAACCTTCAAATCCGACCGAACAGGAACGGGGACAACCAGTGTTTTTGGTTACCAAATGCGCTTTAATTTGGCTGAAGGCTTCCCACTCGTCACCACAAAAAAAACACATTTAAAATCTATCATTCACGAATTACTTTGGTTCTTAAAAGGAGAAACAAATATTGCTTACCTAAAAGAACACAGCGTTCGTATTTGGGATGAATGGGCAGACGAGAATGGTGATTTAGGCCCAGTCTACGGAAAGCAATGGCGCTCTTGGGAAGGCGCTGATGGCCAAGTAATTGACCAAATAAAAGAAGTGATTCACACGCTAAAAACGAATCCGGATTCACGCCGCATTATCGTAAGTGCGTGGAATGTGGCCGAATTACCTAAAATGGCGCTGATGCCGTGCCATGCTTTTTTTCAGTTTTATGTGGCTGATGGCAAACTTTCGTGTCAGTTATACCAGCGATCAGCAGATGTATTCTTAGGTGTTCCCTTCAACATTGCCTCATATGCATTATTGACGATGATGGTTGCTCAGGTATGTGAGTTGGGGCTAGGCGATTTCGTTTGGACCGGTGGCGACACACATCTATACAGCAATCACATGGAACAAGTGGAAATACAATTGAGCCGAAGCCCTCGCCCTTTGCCGACTATGCACCTTAACCCAGCCAAAAAAGATATTTTTGATTTCGTATTTGAAGACTTCTCACTGGAGGGTTACGATCCACATCCGGGGATTAAAGCGCCAGTAGCTGTTTAAATGAGGTGAGAGGTAAGAGGTAAGTGATTTACATTTATTACCTCTCACTTCTAACCTCTTACCTCTCTATAACGCTCCCCTCCAGCACCTTACAATCCTTGTACTCGTCATCGATGAAAATAAAGACATCATCTTTGGCTTTAACAAACCACTTTTCAATGACATCATTCTTCTTTTGCGTTAACGCAATGCCAGAAATTTTTTGATAATCATCCGTTAAGTTGGCAAAATGCGGCGGATATTTCGCCTTGAAATACAAAATACGCATAGCACTTCGGCCATCTTCTGTTCGATAAGGAATTGGCTTAGAAATAGTGCCCACCGACATTGAATCAATTGAGAAATACAAACCCGGTTCCATCGTTCCATCAAAAGGCATGCGCGTCGAACGAGAAGCCATGTCAATTAAAAGTCCGCCAGCGTCTTGTGTCAACTTATCTTCGGATACACTACGAGCCGCTTTATCAAACGAAATAGAATCACGCTGAATCAGAATGCGCAAACTATCTAGAAAACGAGTTGGCTCCGTCACATCTAATTTTTGATAATCAGGACGCAATAAAATATGACGCGCTTGATATTCCTGTCCACGAATAGCTAATAATTGAATCAAGTGAAAACCAAATTCACTTTCTACTACATCCGACATTTGATTTGGTTTCAACTTCAAGGCTGCCGCCTCAAAAGGAGCTACCATCTGACCACGTTTTGAAAACCCTAAATCACCCCCTCGCTTACCACTTCCTAAGTCTTCCGAATATAATTTGGCCAATTCCTCGAAGGCCTCCCCTTTCTCCACGCGCTTTTTGTAATCCAATAATTTACCCACCAACTCATCCTTTTGAAATTTATTTGGCTGCGCTAATCGAACAATATGACCAATCTCTACCTCTGAAGGCAAATAAGGCAACGAATCCGAAGGAATACGCTTAAAAAACTTCTCTACCTCTTTCGGCGTAATCCGAACATCATCCGTGATCTTTTCTTGCATTTTACGACCTGTCAATTGCTCCTTTAAGGAGATGCGTAAATCTTCCTTCAAGGTTACAATTGGCTTACCAAAAGCCTCAACAATATTTTTTGCCGAACCATATTGTTGCTCCATTTGCTCCATTCGCGTGTTCATCTCTATCTCAATTCGCTTATCATCCACGATCACAGAGTCAATTTCAGCTTTGGCCAACATTAATTTATTGACAACCAAACCTTCTAAAATTTGACAACGATTGGGGGTATTCGCCTGGCCACTCGTTTGATATTGCACATACTGCTGTTCTACCTCCGAACGCAAAATGTAGTAGTTGTCTACTTTGCCAATGATTTTATCCAAAACCGGGCCCCGTTCCGTAACCTCCTGCGCAAAAGAAATTTGCGTTAAAGCCAATAAACCCAAACAACATACTAAATTTCTCAATTTCATATCTTTTATTTTTACTTAATTCATCAAACGATTCAACTCCTCCAAATCTAGCTGAACAGGGAATTTTTGCTTCAAAGCCGCCAACCAATCACGCTCTAACTGCGCTTGTAGCCCACGAATCACCGAACTCCGCGACTCGTCAAAACGCTTCAAACGTTCCGGTTCTATCCGACTAATTTCAATATAAACCTGACGTCCTTCTACCTCCAACGTTTTTTTACTCACCTCCCACGGCATCGAATCCAATAATGGCTGTTGGCCCCTCACATACATCCCCTCCTCGGCCACCAATGTCATAGGTTTTACAGCATTAAACCGCTTCACGACATCTTCCATTGATTGCGAAAAAAACCGAAACGAAACGCGCGCATTTTTAACCCTATCCGTTTTTGATAAAGGCTTTAAACTACCCTCCATTTTCTCAATAATCCGAGTCGAAGCAATACCCTTTTTCATCAAGTATTTAACCAAAACATTTACGCGCGCATCCGATAACGAATCTGACTCACTCGCATCCTGATGCCCCGAAATCTCGACAATATAATCCCTATTCTTCGCCAACAATAAAAACAACTCCTGCTGAATCTTATTCATGCCATCCGAAATCTCTACTTTTCCGAGCCCAAAAGTAACATCTGGCAATCGTTTATTCATCAAATAAGGCGCCTGTTTAACTAAATCTAAAGCATCCGCTAAAGTCTTTGGAGTATCTGCACTAACTATTTTAGCCTGCGCGCGTACAGGCAAGGTATATTCTGGAGCATGCACCATAAAGTATTTTTGCTGATTCAACGAATCTAAAGATGGCTCGTAAATCTCGCGCTCCACAATTTTACTAAACATAGAACCCTCATAAAATTCCTTCATTTGCTCCTGAAATGCTGGATATTTTGTCTCCAAATGTTGCTCCTCAACCGTCATGGTGTGATTATCCACAAATTCTTCTAAATACACAAGCTCAGGTACAGATGGCAAATAACCCAAAGCCTTCAACTTTCTTTTTTGTTGAGCTATGATAAATGTGTAAAAATCTTGAACGGTCCAACTGTTTTGCCCAATCTGCACCAAAGGCATTTTTAAATAATATTCATCCCCTACCCGGTCCTGTGCAAAACGCTCCAAAGCTATCTTTTTCGCTGCCTCTACAATGACCACCTGGTTTTCCGTCCGCAGACGCGCCATAAAGGACCGACGAATCATCGCAATACGCTCCGGATCTGTCATGACTTTCTGACGAATATATTCCGCCATTTCCTCATAACTCAATAAAGGCTTTTTGTCTAATAATTTGAAAATTTGCCAACCTAAATTTGTTCGAATTGGAATCGTAACATCACCTAGACGCTGGATCGAAAACAATTGATTTTGCAATTCCTCACTCAAGTCCGACGAATAATACCACCGGCGCAACTCGCCACCTCGACCCTTGGAATATGGATCCTCCGAATAATTCTTACAAATTAACTCGAACGAATCATCCCCCTTTTCTAAATATTTCTGAACCTGCTCAATCCGATTCTTTGCTTCAACTTGCAAATTTGTAGCCGCATTGACAGGAATAGAAACTAAGATATGTGCCAACCGGATTTTTCCCTGATTCGGGCGAATCGCAATTACTTTGACAAGATGATATCCCGTTTCCGTACGAACAATAGGCGATACACCGTCTACCTCCAACCCATAAACCGCATTTTCTAAGGCATACTGTAATTGTAAACTCGTCACAAAACCAAGTGATCCACCCTTGACAGCCGACAAATCATCTTCCGAAAATTTCTTTGCTAACGCATCAAAAGCTTCGCCAGCCAATAGCTTCGTACGAATATTGTTAATTTTCTGATAAGCCAATAACGTGTCTGCAGCAGATGGATTAGAAGGAACTTTGACCAGAATATGCGCAATCTGTTTTTCGAATTTCAAACGATTATAGGCCTCGCGAACTAACGTTTCCGTCTTCTCATTATCGATCAAATATGGACTCGCTAATTCTTTTCGAAAACTTTGATACTCATCTTGAAAACCAGGTGTATTGGCAATTTTTGCTTCCTCGGCGGCCACCAACTTAAGTTGATAATCAATGTAGTCCGACAAAAACTTCTGTTTATTATCCGCTTTGATGCTATCACTTTCAAGCAACTTTCGGTAATCATTCACAAACGATTTCGATGAAATCTTCTTCGAACCCAAGGTAATGGGGAATTCGACCTGACCAACCGCAGTTAAGGAAACCAATAAAAAAAAGATAATACCTCGAATCATATTTATTATTACACGTCTTGACAAACTAATTTTCAAGGCAACAAAATTACGCATATTTAACCAATAAATAGAGCTAACGGAGCGAATCATTCACACGAATCTCATACGCAAATCCATATTGATACGCCCCAAAACCACGCTTACCGCCTTTCCAAGTGCCACGTTTGAAACGTACCGAGTTCCCTTTTATCATAGTTGAATAATCCCATTGCACCTCCGAAACACCTAACAAATCCTTTACATCTCGTTTTGCCCACCAATCTAATCCCACGGATCCAAGACGGGCACCCCAAATAAACCAACTCAAGGGATTGGAAAAACTACTCCATTCCAGTAAGGTAATTGGAATTTGAACCAAACCACTAACTTGATTTAATTGGTGAACAAACGCCTGATCTTTTGAATAATCATCTAATTCCCAGAGGGAAACTTGAACACCCACGCGCTCACCCGGACGAATTACGACTGATTTTAATTGGACAGTATCCAAAGATATTTGTTGGCCCTGAGCCACAGAACCCACGTAAACCAATTTTGAACTTTCAGGAAATACCGTTTCTCCCACAATTCTGACTATTGCTATTTGCACCATTAACTCATCACGCAAGGTGATATTTTCTTGTAAATCATGCGCCGTAATTGATTTTAAGTTAAGTTTAACTTCCTTTGCGAGAGGCTGAATTGGTACATCAACTGCTTGGTTTACAGGTAATTGACTTACGCTTTTGGCGCAAGACCAAAGAAATAGGACCGAAAAAAATACACGAATTAAACGCATGCGTTCGCTTGAGGTTCTTGCTGAGTTAAGCAATGAAAACTACCCTGCCCCCAAATAATATGTTTAGCCGAAAGACCAATAACGGTACGATCTGGAAATAATTGTGTCAATGTCTCCAAGGCAAAAGTATCTTGCCGACAATCAAACGTAGGTACAATCACCCCCGCATTACAAATGTAGAAATTGGCATATGAACCTGGCGCCCGAAAATCATCAATCACCACCGGATCTGGCATCGGTATTTCAACAATATTTAAAGGCTTGCCATTTAATAACCGCATTTCCTTTAATTCAGCTAGGTTTTGAGCCAAAACAGCATGGTTTTCGTCGTCCACCCGTGGTTCCACCATCGCAATCACCGTGTTCGCATTCACAAATCGAACTGTATCATCAATGTGCCCATCTGTATCATCCCCTACAATTCCATCCGAAACCCATAAGACTTGTTGGACCCCATAAAAATCACAAAGATATTTTTCAATTTCCGCTTGACTTACATGCGGATTTCGGTTTGGATTCAGTAAACATGAACGAGAAGTCAATACGGTTCCGGCCCCATTAAAATCAACAGAACCACCCTCCATCACAATACCAGGACTTACGGAACGTAATCCTGTAGTTTGCGCAATGGCTTTGGGCGAGGCATTATCATCCCCGTAAGGAGGATATTTTCCACCCCACGCATTGTATTCCCAATCAATAATCATGCGAGCATCGCTTGAATGATGAACCAAAAATGCTGGTCCATGATCTCGGCACCACGCATCATTCGTCGGACGAATATGTAATCGAATCTGTTGAGGATCAATCCCATAAACAGGCAATTGACTTTGAATAAATGAAGCTAAAGTCGAATCATTCACCTGAATATTCACCAACTCACCCGTTGAAATCACGCGGATTAAATCAAAATACTCAGGATACATTTGGCCTAATTTATCCCCTTGCCAAGAATGATCATTGTGTGGAAATGTGATCCAAGTAGCTACATGTGGATGCCATTCAGCTGGAAAATAAAATCCCTCTTCGCGTGGTGTAGACATATTATTGCTGAGCGACAATGCGCAAACCTTCTAAGGTGATCAATTTATTTACTTCGTCGAAATAATTCTCCAACGGAGTTAAAATAGAAGATAAACCACCCGTAGCAATGACCTTTAACCCCGAACCTCGCTCAGCTTTTACGCGTGAAATCATTTCCTTAACCATACCTACATACCCCCATAAAATACCTGATTGAATCGCAGAAACGGTATCATGACCTAAGGCTGAATTGGGCATTTCTAAAGGTACTTCAGGCAATTGCGCTGTCTCAGAAAACAAGGATTTAACGGCTGTTTTCAATCCAGGGGCAATGGAAACCCCTTGCATTTTTCCTAGTGCATCCACTAAGGTAAACGTCAAGGCCGTTCCAAAATCAACAATTAAAACATCGGAAGAATAATTTGCGTGCGCATAGACTGAATTCGCTACTAAATCAGCGCCTATCTCATCTGGGCTAATCACTTCAATAGGCAATGTGGCATATAATTTAGGCCCCATCACCTTCACGGGATAGTTTACCCAATGCTCTAGGCCTTTTTGGATTTGCGTCAACACCGACGGCACCACCGAACTAATCAAAATCGATGCTACCTTGACCTCCGGAAAACCTTTGTCAGTGAGCTCCTTCTGAATCCAATGCTCCATCCGAATCGCACTCCAAGGCTGATGCGTAGAGGTACGTAAAATCACTTTCCACTCCGTTTCAGTGTAAAATCCACAGACGATGTCTGTATTTCCTATGTCAACTACTAAATGCATGCAGGTAAATCTTTTTCAAGTCCAGCCGATAAAATCGGGAAACGCAACCATGATTTTGGATCAAGGCTGTAATCATCCACATGGAAACCTGGGGCGTAACGCTCCCTTTTCCATTGATTTCGTGCCCATAAACGAAAGAATCGATGGGCAAATTCATCTAATTTGGTCGCATCAAACTGAGCACCGTATACTTGATTTAATTTTGAAACACATTCAGCAGGCGACAAACGCTCATAAAACGACCAGCGTTCTAAAGCATTTAGGATCGGATATGGCATCAAATCTTCTTCATCTACTTGCTTCGAATCCAATGGCCGCAATTCCGCACTCGGCTCTAAGGCATTCACACCAGATAAACCTGGAATCTTCCAAGTGCCTGCCAAACCAATTTCTTGCATCCATTTCAACCAAATTCGAATGAATGATTTATCAATTCCGGCAATTGGCGAGATGGAACCCGACGTATCGCCGTCCATGGTGGCATAACCCACACTTGCTTCAGAACGATTTGATGTGGCTAAAAGGAGGGCATTATTTATATTGGCCAACATCCACGCGCTCGGGGCTCGAACACGTGATTGCACATTTTGTAAGGTAATGTCATCCGTTTCCCAGCTCAATTCACGCCCAATCGCCCCTTCGATCAGTTGGCGATACTCCGCCACCAAACCATCTATCTGAATTTCGGAATGATCCGAACCAATGCAATTAGCCAACGTTTGAGCTGAGGCACGCGTTTCACTGGAAGAATTGACCGTCCCTTGATATAAGGTACGAATGAAACGTTTGACAAATGCTTTTGAATTTGGCATTGAATCCATCCATGGGATATATGCCAAACGCTTTTTCATCCCTTCCCAACCAAGCTGCTGCTCAGCTAAATGAGATGCTAAATAACATAATGAAGCAATTGCAGATGAATCCGCACCTCCTGAAAGTGAAATCACAAAACCAAACGAATTTGATTTACGTACATAATCCCACAAACCCAACGAAACTGTCCGCGCAAATTCTTCTTCCTTTATGTACTCCGAAGACTCCCAGTTGGCCGCTATAAAACGCTGCGAAACAACCTGAGTCTCTCCTATAGCAGGCAATGAAATAATATCGTCACCAGCATCATTGACCGATTTTAATTCCACAGAGGCGTAAATCAGTTGATGATCGTTCAGGGAAAAACGTTTGGTTTGACAGATGATTTCGCCTTGCTTTGCCACATAGGCATCGCCATCAAAAATCACACGACCTGATTCATTTCCCAATAAATTGGCAAAAACATAGACCCCATCAATAATTCGGGATCCTTCACGAGTTAGGGCTTGACGAACTTTCGATTTTCCAAATGAAAAATGTGAAGCCGTCGGATTAACTACCAATGAAACACCGCGTTTAGCTAGCGCATGTGCGGGTCGTTTATCACCTTCCCATGCATCCTGACATATTTCGACACCCATCGTCCACGTGCCCAACCGAACGCGGTAATCTCCAAAAGGGATACCATGCCACTGGGAGCGTTTTCCTGCGGGCCAGGGGGTAAACCAACGTGGCTCATAATGAACACCATCGTCGGCCAAATGCTGTTTGGGAATCAAAGCGACTACTTTTCCAGCGGTTATCCCCGCGGCCACATTGAATAAATGACCTTCGTGACGCATCGGTAAACCGACCCAAATGAACATGGAGGTAGTTTCAGAGGCTAATTTATGGAGGTATTCAATCGCTTTGGTTTCTGTAAAGGGGGCTAAAAATTGATCCTCGCAGCCATATCCCGTTAAACACATTTCAGGAAAACAAAGTACCTGCACGCCGGCCGATTCCGCTTCCGATAAAGCTGATTTAATTCGAAGGTAATTTCCTTCCCAGTCTAAAGGAGTCTGATTTAAAACGGCAGCCCCTACATTGACGTGCGACATATTAACGTTGCTTAGCAGCTACTGGAGCTGGCTTTTTTCGTGCTAAAATTTTATACCAAGGTTTTCTGGTCACAATCTCTTTCTGGCCATTAGCACCCACCCTGACGTGCTTGTAACGCGGCGTCCACATCCACGACATAGCCTCGCGTGGACGGTAATACCCTTCTCCATGCCGGTGTTCAACGCGCACCCGACAAGTTTGGCGGGGACAGCGGGCGGACCAACAAGCACTCAGCATCATAGCCGTAAAGACTACGAAAAGAACATTCCAATAAGGACGTGTACGAGATGCTTTTGACATGAAAAAGGTTAAAAAGAATTCTAAGCTAACGCTTGAACGAATCCTGATTAGTTAAATTACAAATCAACCCGTATTTTTACTGGGAATTTAAGGTCAATATGCAATCCAAAGTCAAAGATATAAAAACAGGCGCAAAATTAGATGTTTTTGAATACCCTGTCATGGAATCTTTTTATACGATTCAAGGCGAAGGAAAATATCAAGGGCATACCGCCTATTTTATTCGTTTGGGTGGCTGTGATGTCGGTTGTCACTGGTGCGATGTCAAAGAATCTTGGCCAGTAGACACACATCCCCGCAAATCAGTTGGCGAATTAGTCAATGAAGCATTGGCATTTCCAGGCCGACTCGTCGTAATTACGGGCGGAGAGCCATTGATGCACGATTTAGGACCCTTAACTGAAGCACTTAAAGAAGCAGGCTTTCAGACCAATATCGAAACTTCAGGAGTCTGTAAGGAAGTAACAGGCACTTGGGATTGGATTTGTTTTTCGCCCAAAAAATTCAAGGAACCCAATCCTGCCATTCTTGATTTAGTACATGAATTAAAAGTGGTGATTTTTCATCCATCAGATATGGCTTGGGCAGCAGCTTGGGCAGATAAGATTCCATCAGAGGCGGTCTTATATTTACAACCCGAGTGGTCTAAACAAGAAATAATCAATCCATTGATTGTCGATTTTGTCAAATCAAATCCCCAATGGCGCATATCGGTTCAAACCCATAAGTTCCTACAAATCCCATAAGGTATGTTGGCCTGGCTCATCCCCTTTGTCGCTTTTTGCATGCCGATGGACAGCCTCCCCTCGCCTATTACGGAACTAAATTTACAGCGCACCCAATACTTTCCGCATTTTAATGTAGCCAGTCAAAACCTCTACATGACCATTCGCAAAGCGGCTAAATCAGATGAAGAGCTATTTGTAGCCCACTGGAATGGGCAGCATTTTGAAGCCCCAGTACCTCTCAGCAGTATTAATCGAGAGAATAATGAGGGAACACCGAGTGTTAGTCGGGATGGCAAATCACTTTATTTTTCAGCCTGCGAATACCCCAATAGTTTTGGTGGTTGTGATTTGTATGAAAGTCAATGGAGTGGAGAAGCCTGGTCAAAGCCAAAAAACCTGGGTTTTTTAATCAACTCGCATGAATGGGAAGGGCAGCCACATATAAGTCCAGATGGAACAAAACTTTATTTTTCATCAGATAGAGTGGGTGGATTCGGGAAGCGGGATATTTGGGTAAGTGAAAAAGATGACCAAGGACGCTGGAATACCCCAAAAAATATAGGTAATCTCATAAACTCAAACGAAGATGAACAAGGCCCCTATATTTTGGCCGATCAATCTGTCTTCCTATTTTCAAGTAGTAAATCAGGTGGGAAAGGTGGTCTTGATTATTACCAAACGAGATATCCACTCCGTTCAGACGAACACCCCGAAGCTCTTCACGTGTTAAATACATCGAGTCATGATGCAGGAATAAGTATAGGTCCCGAAGTAGATTCCTATTTCATTTCGCGTAAGTCATCAGTAACGGAACGTGAATTAGATATTGCACGCGTGTGGATTAAGCCTGAAACTTGGCTCAAAGCAAAAGTTAAACGGATTGAATTTGACTCGCTTAATTTTGAGGTTATTCAGTTTGCGAATAACGCTTGGAATTTAACCGAACCCATTCCTGATTGTTTAGCCAAATTAGCGACCTACCTACAGGAAAATCCAATGCAATCTATTGAGATACAAGGCCATACGGATGACATTGGAAATGCATCAAGTAATCAAATTTTATCTGAAAAACGGGCCTTAGCTGTCAAAATGCATTTGATGAAATTGGGTATCGCATCTGATCGAATTCAAACCCAAGGAATGGGGAATACGGCTCCGAAGGAAAAACTAAACCGACAAATGAACCGCCGAATTGAAATACGGCTACGTTTGAATTAACGACGTACTTTTTTCTTTTTGCGCTTTTTACGCGAAGATTTCTTCTTTTTGGGAGCGATTGGATGTTCCGCTCGGCCAACTGAATCACGTTGGGCCCAAACAAATTTCAATGAATCCGTTATTTCTTCGGGGGCCAAAAGTCTCAATTCAACTTTAGAAATACCGAGAGGTACCAAACCCAAATCTTGAGCAGCACATTTAGACACATCGATCACACCACCACGTATAAATGGACCGCGGTCATTCACGCGTACAACTACTTTTTTTCCTGTTTTAATTAAAGTTACTTCTACCCAAGATCCCATTGGATAGGATTTATGTGCAGCTGAATAAACGTAAGGATGATATTTTTCTCCTGAGTACGTGCGTCCTCCCCAATGTCTGATGTGGTAAAAAGTACCTAAGCCTTTTTGGATTTGTGCGTTGCCCATGAAGGAGGCCAACAAGCATAATGTACTGAAAATGAACCTATTTTTTTGAATCATAGGGTGTAAAAATACTGGGAATTGGGGGATAAAACAAAAAGGCCCCTACAAGCAGGGGCCTTTTTAACGTTATTTAAGAACGAATTAGCGTTGTGACATTGGGACAAATGCACGTGGAGTTGCTCCTACATAAATTTGTCTTGGTCGGCCAATCGGCTCTTTATTTGTTATCATTTCTGTATGCTGTGTTATCCAACCCGGTAAACGTCCAATCGCAAAAATGATCGTAAACATATTAGTAGGTATGTGCAAAGCACGATAAATTATCCCTGAGTAAAAGTCTACATTGGGATACAACTTTCGAGATACAAAATAATCATCATCGAGAGCAGCAGACTCTAATTCTTTCGCAATTTTCAAAACAGGATCTTTAACGCCTAAAGCAGTCAAAACATCATCGGCCGCGACCTTAATTATACGCGCACGAGGATCAAAATTTTTGTACACGCGATGACCAAAACCCATTAAACGAAATCCTGAATTTTTGTCTTTTGCTTTTTCAACAAAATGTTGTGTATCGCCACCGGCTTGCTTAATTTCTTCCAACATTTCGATTACCGCTTGATTAGCCCCGCCGTGCAACGGTCCATATAAAGCTTGAATACCTCCTGAAATGGAAGAAAATACACTGGCATGCGAAGAACCAATCATGCGAACAGTAGATGTGGAGCAATTTTGCTCATGATCTGCATGTAAAATCAATAACTTATTGAGAGCTTTTGAAACAATGGGGTCAACTTGATACGCTTCACCTTTTTTTCCAAACATCATTTTCAAGAAATTTGAACAATAGTCTAACGATTGATCTGGATCAACAATCGCTTCTCCAATTGATTTCTTGTAATTCCAAGCGGCAAAAATAGGCAATGCAGCTAATAGACGAAGTATATTTTCCTCTTCTACATCAGTACCAAACTGTCCTTCCATTAAACCAACTAAAGCGGATAATTCACTCATAGGGTGGGTTGATAAAGGTATCGCCTCCGCAATTTTCAATAATGATTCATTGCAAACTGAATATTTCTTGATTGATTGCTCAAATGCATCTAATTGTAATTGTGTGGGTAATTCCCCGTATAACAATAAATAAGAAACCTCAAGGAAACTTGCTTGATCTGCTAATTCCTCAATGCTATACCCACAATGTCTAAGAATTCCTTCTTCGCCGTCTAAAAATGTAATAGCGCTCTTGGTTACACCCGTGTTTTTGTAGCCTGGGTCGTAAGTTACATAACCGGTCAAATCCCGTAATTTAGCAATATCGATAGCTTTTTCGTGTTCAGTTCCTTCCAAAATAGGAAATTCAAAACTTTTACCATCCAACTGGATTACTGCATTTTGTGACATAATCATAAAAATAAGGACGAAAATAATACAACCAAAGTAACAACTTAGGTTCAACTTAAAAAATCAAAGTACTAATATAATACGTTAATTTGAAAGGTTGATTACCTTTATTTATCCAATTTAATTTAATTCTTTAAACACAATTTATTCTTCTAATATTTCAAAAAAATGAATCATATGATTAATATATCCGATTTATTTAAAAAATATACTTTCACATCGACCGAACGATTTCTTCGCTATGTACAAATTGATACGCAATCAGATCCGCGCTCTCCTCATAGCCCTTCGACCGAAAAACAGAAGAATTTAGGAGCGATTTTAGTGGATGAACTTAAGGAATTAGGACTGGCAAATACTGAACTTGACCAATACGGATATGTCTACACGTTTTTACCTGGCAATGTCTCGCATGAAACACCAACAATTTGTTTTTGTGCGCACATGGATACCTCGCCAGATTGTTCGGGGGCAGATGTGAAACCGATTGTGCACGCCAACTACCAAGGACAGGATCTCGTGTTACCCGATGACATCAGCGTTATTATTCGGGCTTCCGAGCATCCCGATTTAATGGAACAATATGGAAATGATATCATTACAGCAAGCGGTAACACACTTTTGGGAGCAGATAATAAAGCAGGAGTAGCTGAAATTATGGATGCCATTACTTTTTGGGTAGCCCACCCAGAAGTTCCCCACGGACCCATTTCAATCGTATTTACCCCCGATGAGGAGGTAGGCCGCGGCACAGACTACATCGACCTGTCCAAAATCAATGCCACCTACGGGTATACTTTAGACGGGGAAAAGCGTGGTCACTTGGAAAATGAGACTTTTTCAGCCGATGGATTTAGCGTCTACATTAAAGGCATCTCACAACATCCTGGTTTTGCCAAAGGCCGCATGGAAAGTGCCTTGAAAATTGCCGCAGAAATTATCACTGCTTTACCGAAAGACACATTGAGTCCAGAGACGACAGAAGGCAAACAAGGATTTATTCACCCGACGGATATAAAAGGATCTGTGGAAGAAGCGCGGATTGATTTTATTTTACGGGATTTTAACACAGCTAAATTGGCCGAATATGGGGAATTGATTCAATCTATCAGCCAAAAGGTCTTAGCAAACTACCCAAATTCATCAGCTACTTTCGAGCAAAAAGAACAATACCGCAATATGTATGAAATCTTAAAAGATCATCCGCAGTGCATGGAATATGCGATGGAAGCGATGAAATTAGCGGGATTGAAACCTGAAACCTGTTCCATCCGCGGAGGTACTGATGGTTCGCGTTTGACATTTATGGGACTCCCCTGCCCGAATATCTTTGCCGGCGAACATGCCTTCCACAGTAAGCAGGAATGGGTTTCCGTGCAGGATATGCAAAAAGCGACGGAGACGGTCATCTATTTGGCTAGCATATATACTAGACGTTAGACGCTAGACGTTAGACTTTAGACGCTGGACTTTAGACGCTGGACGCTGGACGTTAGAAGAAGGACATTAAAAATCAGTGAAATAAAAAAGACGCGATTTCGCGTCTCAATTAATTATTCCTAGGTCTGACGTCCAGCGTCTAACGTCCAACGTCTATTTTATCTTACTCCCACTCAATGGTCGCTGGTGGTTTCGAAGAAATATCATACACCACGCGATTTACACCTTTAACCTTATTGATAATTTCATTGGAAATACGTCCTAAGAACTCATAAGGCAGATGACACCAGTCGGCAGTCATCCCATCCACACTACTCACCGCACGAAGGGCAACTACCTGCTCATACGTACGCTCATCACCCATAACACCGACCGATTGAATAGGCAAAAGAATCGCTCCTGCCTGCCAAACCTGATCATATAAACCATCTTCCTTCAAGCCATTTATAAAGATGGAATCCACTTTTTGCAAGATCTCCACTTTCTCTGGCGTGATATCACCCAATATACGAATACCCAAACCCGGACCCGGGAATGGATGACGTCCTAAGATATCTTTAGGGACACCCAAAGTCTTACCGACCAAACGCACCTCATCTTTAAACAAGGCTTCTAATGGCTCCACCACCTTCAATTTCATGAAGTCTGGCAAGCCGCCTACGTTATGGTGCGATTTGATGGTCGCACTTGGGCCTTTTAATGACACCGACTCAATTTTATCGGGGTAAATCGTACCCTGACCTAACCAAGCCACACCCTCAATTAAATGCGCCTCGTGATCAAAAACCTCAATAAATGTTTTACCAATCGCCTTCCGCTTATCTTCCGGATCCTTCAATCCCTTCAACGCATCGTAAAATAATTGCTTGCTATTGACGCCTTTGACATTTAAACCTAGCTCCGTATATGATTCTAATACTTGCTCAAATTCATCCTTGCGCAATAATCCATTGTCCACGAAAATGCAATATAAATTCGTGCCAATCGCCCGATGCAATAACACCGCCGCCACTGAACTATCTACCCCACCTGAAAGGCCCAACACCACTTTATCGTTTCCTAATTTCACTTTCAATTCCGCCACCGTACGATCCACAAAGGAATCCGACGTCCATGTTTGCGCACATCCACAAATATTCACCACAAAGTTTTTGATCAACGCACCACCCTCTAAGGAATGTGTTACTTCTGGATGGAATTGAATTGCATAAATCGGCTTATCCACATGTGCGAACGCCGCTACCCGTACCGACTCCGTCGAACCAATCACCTCATATTGCGCTGGCAATTCCATAATCGTATCACCATGCGACATCCAAACTTGTGAATTTGAAGATAAACCTGCCAACAAAGGACTCGATTTAACCGTTGTCATGTGTGCCCGACCATACTCCCGGTGATCAGATGCCTCCACAGAACCACCACCCAAATAAGCAAGCAACTGCGCACCATAGCAAATGCCTAAAATAGGCCGATTACCAAATTGCTCTAAATTCACCCGTGGAGAATCCGCCTCACGGACCGAACATGGACTACCCGATAAGATGATGCCTTTGACAGAATCGTCTAACTCAGGAATGTGATTAAATGGATGAATTTCGCAATATACTTGAGTCTCACGGATACGACGCGCAATCAATTGCGTCACCTGAGAACCAAAGTCAAGAATGATAATTTTTTCCGCCATAAAGCTTTTTGCTTAAAAATAAACGGCAAAGGTCGCAATTTATGAGGAAAAACAGGCTATCAATCGCGATAAATTAAATAGCGTTTACGCATTTTTTTGTAGGCCTCCAATGCCGGTTGCCACGAGGCCCGAATTTCAGATTCTGATTTTCCAGCCAGCATCTGTAAACGTATCGAATCCGTTCCTGCCAATTTATCAAAGAATGATGCCGAAGTAAAAAAAGATTCCTTACTACCTGTCGCTTGAAAGAAATGGATCAAGTATTTCAATGAGAAACCAAGTTCCCTGGTAGTAACCCCGCGTAAATCAAGGCCATAACACAATTGATCCTTCAAAGGAGGATCCATAGCGCCGGGCGTAGGAACTGGTGTAAACGTATACGAGCCTGCCGCCGGATTGGGTGTCCCTAGTACTTGAAATTGCGTCAGGGTGCCACGACCCACACTGACAATGGTGGGCTCCAACAAACAAAGTGAAGGATATAAACCGATAGACTGATCATTCGGCAAATTTGGAGACGGTGCAATCGTAAGCGGAACTGCATTCCGATGTTTGTAAGACCGACAAGCAATAACTTGGACATCACAAGTGAGGCCGTTGGCCAGCCAACCCTCTCCATTAATCATCCCCGCAAACTCCCCCATCGTTAAACCATGTACCACGGGAATTGGATTTAATCCCACAAACGAAGCAAATTTGCGATCTAACACCGGACCATCCACATAATGACCATTTGGATTTGCTCGATCTAAAATCAATAATTTTACCTTATTCTCCGCGCAAGCCTCCATCACATAAAACAAAGTTGAGCTATACGTGTAGAACCGAGCACCTACATCTTGAATATCAAAAACCACGACATCTAAACCCTGCAAATCTTCTGAAGTAGGCTTTTTATGCTTGCCATATAAGGAAATCAAGGGTAAGCCTGTTTGGCGATCGACCTCATTATCAATATGCGCACCAGCATCCGCTGTTCCCCGAAATCCGTGCTCGGGTGCGAAGACACGCTTGACTGAAATACCCGCCCGCAAAAGGCTGTCGGCCAAATGCGTCGACCCAATCACCGAAGTATGATTGACCACGAGGCCCACCGACTTCCCTTTAAGTAATGAAAAATAACGATTTGTTTGAAACGCTCCAGGAATCGCTTGTGCAAAAATCCCTTGCATTGCCATCAAAAACAATACTGCTATTAACTTGTAGTTTCGAGCCATTCCCATTTTCTTTGCGCTTCGGATTAGAAGGTTCAAATATCCGATAATTTTTATAAAAATAATAACTGTGAATTTCCCTCTATTCGTTGCCCGTCGCATTCGAAATACCCACGAGACTTCATTCTCTAAGACGGTTACGTATGTGGGCATTGGCACCATTGCCTTGGGAACTTGCATTATTTTAGTGGCCTTTTCTATCCTTTTTGGCTTTAAAAATGCCATCATACAAAAGATTACGAATTTCTCTGGCGACCTGCGCATTAGCCAAATTTCCGGCAATCATTCCCTCTCTGAATCACCCATGCAACGCAATGAAGCCTGGGAAAAAACAATCCGCAACCATCCGTACATCAACCATCTCCAAGCGCACGTCCAAAAACCAGGTATCCTCGTGGGCGAAAAAGGACTCGCGGGTGTCGTGATTAAAGGAATCGGTGCAGATATGCCTTTGGCACAAGTAAATCAAATTATCATTGCCGGAAGCGGGCAAATGAAAAAGGGCCAAAGCGTCATATTGAGTCAGGAATTAGCCCAACAATTAAAAGTGCGGGTAAATGGATCGCTGATTCTATATTTCCTGAGCCAGCCGAACAGACCTAGAAAAGTACAGGTGCAAGGGATATATGAAACTGGACTAGAGGAATTAGATAAGCTTTTTGTACTAGCTGATCGTGATTGGGTACAAAAAATGAATGGGTATACTGCTGATTCAATCGGAACTTATGAAATATATTTGAAGCAACCGGTAGACCTAAACATCGCCGCGAACCGATTGACAAAAACACTCGATCCTACATGGAAACTAGAAACCAAAGTAGAACTTTTCCCAGCCTTATTTGATTGGATGCAAATGCTCGATCGCAACATTGTCATTTTCATCTCGCTATTGCTCATTGTCGCTTGCTTCAACCTTATTGCCACCTTATGGGTGTTAATCATGGAACGTATTCCTATGGTTGGTTTACTGAAGGCTCTCGGCAGTTCAGCGTCACAGATTCGCAGTATTTTCTGGTGGAACGGTGTCTTTATTCTGTTGAGAGGATTGCTGATAGGCAATATCCTCGCCATGGGGTTTTGTTGGCTCCAAGCCACCTACCACCTCATTCCGCTTGACCCACTAAATTATTACATGAATGCAGTACCGATTTATTGGGACTGGTTGACGTGGGTTTGGGTTAACTTGAGCACCTGTGCTTTAGTTAGTATCATCATTTACATTCCGACACACTTTATTACAAAAATCGATCCACAGACCGCGATCAATTATAAAAATTAATATGCAGAAATTCCTACTTGCTTGCCTTATTTGCATGGGAACCACCGTTTTTGGTCAAGGTTTCAACGTTCAAATCAATCTAAAAGACGTAACTGAAGACCGGTTGAAAATTCAAATGAATTTCCCGCCACAAAAACAAAAAAGCATTCAGTTTAATTTCCCAAAGATTGTGCCGGGAACATATGCCAATTATGACTATGGACGTTATATTGTCAATTTTCAGGCATTCGACCAACAAGGAAAATCACTTGCGGTAACCAAGAAAAATGTCAATCAATACCAGATTTCAGATGCGACTAAATTAGCCTATGTACGTTATGAGGCGAATGATACCTGGGATAGTCCCGAAGTGAAAGGCGAATATATCTTCGAACCAGCGGGTAGTAATTTCCAAAAAGACACCTTGTTTGCGTTGAATACACATACCATTTTAGGCTATGTGAGCGGTCAGGAAAAACAACGCATTAAATTACAAATAGAAAAAGCGAGCCATTTAGTGGGCGTCAGCTCCCTGAAGAATACCACCCAAGGTGATGTGGATACTTATTTGGCAGCATCCTACCAAGAATTAGTGGATTCCCCAATCATGTATTCTCCAGCGGATACCGCCAAAATCATGATGGGCGAAACAGAAATTATCATCTCCCTGTATTCCCCGAATAATACATTGAGCGCCAAACAAGTCGCTGCGAAAGTTGAACCACTGCTAGATGCCCAACGGAAATACCTAGGCGGAAAATTACCAGTGAAGCGGTATGCTTTTTTAGTAGTGCTCTCAGACAACCTGAAAGGCGGAAGCTACGGCGCGCTCGAACATGCGCAATCCTCGTTCTATTACCTACCCGAAGGAAATTCAGATCAACTCAGCCAAACCATTCGTGATGTCTGCGCACACGAGTTTTTTCATATTGTAACGCCTCTATCGATTCACTCAGAGGAAATCGGATCCTTTGATTTTAATGAACCTAAGATGTCCCAGCACCTATGGCTATACGAAGGGTTGACGGAATATGCGGCACACCACATGCAGGCAAAATATGAGCTGACCACGTGGAATGATTTCTTTAAGACCATTCAAGAGAAAAAAGAAACAATGGATATGCAATATGATGCGAAGGTTCCGTTTACGGTGATGAGCCAACAAGTCTTAGGGAAGCGCAAAGAACAATATGGGAATGTGTACCAAAAAGGCGCGTTGATTGGCTGGGGATTGGATTTGTTCTTGCGCCAACAATCGAATGGGGCCTATGGAACGCAACAAATGATGACTGAACTGGCTAAAACGTATGGACCGGATAAATCATTTCAGGATGATGAATTATTTGAGGCTTTGGTGCGCATGACAAAAATGCCTGCTTTACGTGATTTCTTTAAACAATATATAGCGGGTAATGAAGCCTTGCCGATCGACGCATGGTTGCAGCATATCGGCTATACGTGGGACACCACACAAAAAGAAGAAATCAAATCTCCGGGATTTGATCCACAGGGCTTAGCCATTAAGATGGAAACGAAGCGCGCGTATGTGGAAAGTAAATCCGCGATTAATGCACAGGGAGAAGCGCTAGGTTTACAAGTCAAAGATGAGTTTATTAGCCTAAATGGCTTACCGATCGACATGGAGAATTTCGGCAAAAACATGAAGAAGATTTTACAAATCATTCAGCCTGGCGACATGTTTACATTGGAGGTGGCGCGTCCCAACGACACGGGGGGATACACCTCTGTCACGCTAAAGGCGCCTTTTACTCCTATTTCACAGGTAAGCAAGTCGGCAATTCGCCCTTTACTTTACCCGACACCTGAACAATTAAAACTACGTGCAGATTGGATGCGGGCTAATCCGTAACCGGAGGATTAAATTCTCCTTCATGCTTCGCTAACCAAACGGTTGCCACGCCATTGCCAATAAAATTGGTGATAGCACGCGCCTCCGACATAAAGCGATCTACGCCTAAGAGCAATGCCAAACCTTCCAAAGGGATAACCTGCAATGCCGTTAGCGTAGATGCTAAAACGACAAATCCACTCCCGGTTACACCAGCGGCACCTTTGGACGTCACCATCAATACCCCGATAATTGTTAGCAATTGCTCCCAATTCAATTGGATTCCATACACTTGGGCCAGAAATAACGTGGCCATGGACAAGTAAATACTGGTGCCGTCTAGGTTAAATGAATAACCTGCGGGAACTACGAGGCCAACAACGGATTTGGAACAGCCCATTTTCTCCAACTTCAACATGAGTGAGGGTAAGGCTGCTTCCGAGGAAGAAGTTCCTAAAACGATCAATAACTCCTCTTTGATGTAGCTTAAGAATTTGCCGATGCGCTCACCGCAGTTACGCATGATTAAACCAAGCACCACAAAAATGAAAATGGCCATCGTTGCATAGACAGAAACCATCAGTTTCGCGAGGGGTAATAACGAGTGAATACCAAATTTACCGATCGTATAGGCCATGCCACCTAACGCTCCCAAAGGGGCTAAATACATGATCGCATGCAAGGCTTTGAATACCCAATCCGACGCTTGATGCATACCGGAAATCATTTTGGCTTTACCGCGAACAAAATTCAGGAACGTGCCAAAAAACAAAGAGAAGCCTAAAACTTGAATGGTAAAATTTTCTTTTAGAAATAAGATCCAACTAAATGAAGCGGCCTTCGAGGTGTATTTCGAAATATCTCCACCTGCGACATCACCTCTAATAACGCCTTCACCTGGAGTTAACACATTGGAAACAAGTAAACCGATCAACAACGCAACTGTGGTGACTACCTCAAAATATAATAAAGCCTTTCCACCTACCCGGCCGACCTTCTTTAAATTTCCCATATTAACGATTCCTAAACTGATCGTCAAAAAGATGATGGGATGAATAAATAATTTGACAAGACTGATAAAAATACCACTAAAAACTTCGCTCAGCGTGGGGCCAAAAGCTAAGTCAGCACCCAAAAAGCTATAGCTTATTTTGCTTTCAAAAACAGGGTATAAAGCTAGTGAAGGTGCAAAATGGCCGACAAGCACGCCAATCAAGATTGATAAAAGCACCCAAAAGGTAAGATTGTGTGTAATATTCTTTGATTTCATTCGTTGGTAAAGAGGTTGTAACAAATGTAAGGAACTAAACTGAAATTTTCATCGTTTGGCATTCTGCACTTATTTGCCGAATTTTGTCGGCTCATTTCAACATTTTTTTTCCAACTATGGCTTCTTCTATTAAATGCTTAATTATTGGTTCTGGACCTGCGGGATATACGGCCGCAATTTACGCGTCACGTGCTGGATTAAATCCGGTTATGTACATGGGAGGACAGCCAGGTGGTCAGTTAACGACGACAACGGAAGTTGACAATTTTCCAGGCTATCCGCAAGGTGTAGATGGGCCAACCATGATGGTTGATTTAGAGACTCAAGCGAAGCGTTTTGGAACGGATGTACGTTATGGTATGGCGACGAAAGTTGATTTTTCAAGCCAGCCAAAGAAAGTGTGGATCGATGAAACCACTGAAATTTTAGCTGATTCAGTTATTATCGCAACAGGAGCTTCTGCCAAATGGTTGGGACTCGAAGGCGAAACAACCTACAATGGTTTAGGCGTTTCGGCTTGCGCTGTTTGTGATGGATTTTTCTACCGGAATCAAACCGTTGCGGTTGTTGGCGCCGGAGACACCGCCGCTGAAGAAGCAAGTTACCTAGCTAATTTATGTACCCAAGTTCACCTGATTGTTCGTCGGGACCAAATGCGTGCATCCCTGATTATGCAGGAGCGTGTAAAAAAGAATTCGAAAATCACGATTCATTGGAATTCAGAAACAGAAGAAATTTTAGGTGATGCCAATGGCGTGACGGGCATTCGCATTAAAAATAATGTAAGCCAAGCGACTGAGGAAATTGCGTTAACTGGTTTCTTTGTGGCGATTGGTCACCAACCGAATACCAGCATCTTTAAGGGCCAATTGGACATGGATGCTCAAGAATACCTAATCACAGAAAAAGGTACAAGTAAGACAAATATCCCAGGCGTTTTCGCGTGTGGGGATGTGCAGGATTCGATGTACCGACAAGCCGTAACGGCAGCAGGAAGTGGCTGTATGGCCGCTTTGGACGCGGAAAGATGGTTGGCCGCTAGCAATTTACATTAATACGATTTCATGAGTATCAAAAAACTAGTTTGGGGATTAGTGCTTGTCTTTGTGACATTGAGCGCGTATGCCCAAGAAAAAAAGTTATTTAAGAAGAATACGAAGATTGATTTCAAGTCGAATGCCAATTTGTATCAAAACAATTCCGCTAAAAAGAACGATTTAGACGAACTACCTCCACTGACTTTCCGCACGGAGAGTGAGAGTACAGCGACGGCTATTCAGGGATCTGAGATGCAGGAGCGTAAATATGAACCTTTGAAAATCCTTAATCCGACAATCAGCAATTTCGATACCACATCGATTGATGAAGGGGAGGCGTTGGTCGTGGAAATCGAGGAAGAAAATGCACCGGTGGGATCGGAAGATTTCGTATCGGTGGCATCCTATTATTCGATTTGGGATACCAAAAGTATTGATCCATACGATATCAATGCAAAGGATTTTGATGAGCCAATCGATTTGGAATTGTATAATTTACCGGCTGGCCGTAACTGGTCACCACCACTAGCCTCGGTGAAACAAACTAGTCCATTTGGGCCGCGTTGGGGCCGTTTACATGCCGGAGTGGATTTAGATTTAGAGACGGGTTATCCGGTTTATACGGCTTTTGATGGAATTGTTCGCGTGTCTAGTGTGGACTGGGGTGGGTACGGTAAATTTATGGTGGTTCGTCACTATAATGGATTAGAAACACTTTATGGACACCTGTCCAAGCAAAATCTAGAACCAGGAACTTTCGTTAAGGCGGGAGATGAAATTGGTCTAGGTGGAAATACGGGTCGGAGTACAGGTTCACACTTGCACTTTGAAACACGGTATGAGGGAAACCCCTTTAACCCAAATCAAGTTTATAATTTTGGAACGGGCGAACCCTTGTCGGACCATTTATTAATCACAGCCCAAACATTTAATGCCCGTGCACTTTCCCTTCGTAATGAATATGGAAGCGTGGGTGACAAAATCAAAACCCGTCGCAAAGCTTGGGTGAAAATTCGACCAGGAGATTCATTGTATACGATTGCTCAACGTGCAGGAATATCTGTTAATAAACTAGCCAAATTAAACGGCTTACGACTATCCTCTACC
Source organism: Aquirufa sp. (assembly GCF_964796385.1). Classification (NCBI taxonomy): domain Bacteria; kingdom Pseudomonadati; phylum Bacteroidota; class Cytophagia; order Cytophagales; family Flectobacillaceae; genus Aquirufa; species Aquirufa sp. The sequence continues at coordinate 66,105 of NZ_CBAUBA010000010.1, forward strand.
ATTCGTGCTGGCAGACGACTTCGTATTCACTAAATCTGTACAATCTGATGAAACTTGACATATTAGTGATGGCCGCTCATCCAGATGATGCTGAATTAGCTTGCTCAGGAACGATTCGTAAGCAATTAGCACTGGGTAAGAAAGTTGGCATCGTTGATTTTACACGTGGTGAATTAGGGACACGGGGAACACCGGAAATTCGCTTAGCAGAATCTGCGGCGGCAACGGAAATATTAGGCATTCAGGTACGTGAGAATATAGGTTTGGCGGATGGTTTTTTTGTGAATGATCAGGCGAGCCAATTGAGGTTAATTGAAGTGATACGGGCATATCAGCCAGATATTGTATTAGCTAATGCGTTGGAAGATAGGCACCCTGACCACGGAAAAGGTGCACAATTGGCCATAGATGCCTGTTTTTTGAGTGGCTTGCGCAAGATTGAAACATCACGCAATGGCGAAAAACAAACGGAATGGCGTCCCAAACAAGTCTTTCATTACATCCAGGACAGATACTTGGAGCCTGATTTTGTGGTTGACATTACGGAACATTGGGCAATGAAAGAAGCCGCAATTCGTGCGTTTCGTAGCCAGTTTTTTGATCCTAATTCAAACGAACCAGCTTCCTATATTTCGAGTCCAGAATTCTTACACTTCATCGAAGCGCGTGCCCGTGAAATGGGACATAAGATTGGGGTGACCTACGGCGAAGGGTTTCAAACACAGAAAACAATCGCCATTCAAGATTTAAGCATACTCGCTTAATAACTCAGGTAGGTAGCAAATACTTTTTGCATGTACGCTTGACCAAATGGTAATAAATTTTTACTTCCCTCCTGCTTGATCAGGCGCTTTCCCACATTATCATAACTGGTAAACCCTTGTTTACTAATCACTCCAAAGCCATTATCCCAGTCAAAGAATGCATATCCCCGCTCTGGATGGGTGGCAAATAAATCTTGACTAAACGCAAACCGACTGCCATCCAAGCCCATTTGGCCTAACACAGTTTTGGCGATATCCGTTTGGCTACCAAAAACCGATACCTGTTTTCCACGAAATTCAGGCTTGATGACATCACCAAAAAGTACTAGCGGAATATGAAAGCGTTGCGATTCTGAAATCGCATATTTTTCTTTTGGCAAGCGGTGACCATGATCAGCCACAATGACAAACAAGGTATTTTTAAACCAAGACTCTTTGCGTGCAGAACGGATAAAAGCACCCAAGGATTTATCCGTATAAAAGGCCGTGCTCCGAAAACGATTCGGCAAATCGGACCCAGGAAAGCGTGGAGTCTCCGGAAATTCAAAGGGCTCATGATTCGAAAGCGTGAGCATGGTCGCAAAAAACGGTTGGCTCAACTGACCCAACTGTTTTTTAAATCGCTTAAATACGACACCGTCATGGGCACCCCATTTTGAATTTTGATCCTCGGGCGCGAACGCATGCTTGTCGGTGGAATGATCAAAACCATGGCTCAGTACATAGGGCTTAAACCCAAAAAACTCACTTTCACCCCCATACATGAACGCTGTTTGATAGCCTTGTTCTTTAAAAACCTGAGCGACCGAGGGTAATTTTTCTTGCTTATCCGTCTCGGAAATAATGCTTTTTATTGCCTGCGCTGGGAATGCACTCATCACCGCAATTAAACCTTTATCTGTACGATCTCCCGACGCATACAAATTCGAAAAAGATACACCCTGACGCATCAAAAGCTCTAATTCAGCACTTATTCCCGTGTCACCCCCTAATGATTCTACGACATCAGCCGTGAAACTTTCCAAGATAATGAAGACGACATTGGGACGTTTATTGGTGAGAATTTCCGTTCGGGCCAACGAATCTCCTGAATCATATACGTGCAGAATCGAATCTACCTGAGACTCGGGCAAATAATGAAAATCGGCCGTATTTCCAGCTAAATTATTCGTAACATCCTGCGCCAAATTCCACGAAGTATTCACTGCTGCATGGTTTAAGATAGGCTTGGAAGAAAAATACGCCATGCTTTGGCTAATGGGAGCTAATTGCCAACCGCCCCGCACGCTCAAAAAGGTCAGTCCTAAAACCAACAAACTAAGTATAGGCCGCACTAACCAAGGATGTAGCTGATAGACAGGTCGAATAAAGAATCTGAGAAGCCAGCCAAAAAACAGAACCTGAAAAAGAAATATCCCGACTGTCAAACCGATACCCGTTTCCAGGCTCGAGATCGTCGATTCGTATGGATAATTAAAAAATATTTTGAAGACTTTATAGTTGACCTTCGCTCCCCACTCTTGATATATATTCAAATTTACGGCCCCGATGAGTGCAAATAGACCAATAAAAAACCGATGGTACCCATTCAAAAATCGCGGGGAAACAAACGATTTTCCGGTAACAATTTCGACTGCCCATAACAAAGCGGGAATGACGAGCACATAACCCGTCATGGAGGCATCGAGCCGCAGGGCTGACTGAAAGATTGCAAATACTTCCGTGCTACCGTTTTCAGTTATGGAATCCCAAAATTTAAAGATAAAAATTAGGCGTTCGACCAAAAAGAAGATTAGCCAAAAAGCGTACAAACGAATGAGGCTAATTATGTAATTCAATCGATGAAACGTTTAGTGATGTCTTGGTAGGAGTCGATGCGGCGATCACGCAGGAAAGGCCAAGTCTTGCGATAATATTCGCTTGACTCTACGTCCACATCCACAATGGCCACATCCTCCACATCATGTGGCGCTTGGAAAATGATGCGTCCGCCGGAATTGGCAACAAAACTACCTCCCCAAAATTGCTGCCCATTTTCAACGCCTACGCGGTTCACTGAGATGACAGGAACACCGTTTGCAATGGCATGCGAGCGCTGAATCGTTTGCCACGCTTGGTATTGCTCGCGGTTGATTTCGGAGTTTTTTTCTTCCAAATCCCAACCGATCGCCGTTGGATATACCAGCACTTCCGCACCTTGCAAGGCGGTTAGTCGGGCTGCTTCTGGATACCATTGGTCCCAACAAATCAACACGCCGACTTTGGCAAATTTCGTATTAAAGACCCGGTAACCTAAATCACCTGGCGTAAAGTAATATTTTTCGTAATAGCCTGGATCATCTGGAATGTGCATTTTACGGTATTTACCCAGGTATGAACCGTCTGCATCAATCACCGCCGTCGTATTATGAAATAAACCCGCTGCCCGTTTTTCAAATAACGAAGCGATAATCACAACGTTTAATTCCTTGGCTAATCCGCCAAACATATCCGTGCTAGGACCTGGAATCGCTTCAGCCAAATCAAAAAACGCCGTATTTTCTTCGTAGCAGAAGTATACGGAACTGAACAATTCTTGTAAGCAAATTACCTGTGCACCGCGAGCTGCGGCATCGCGGATTGCTTGCACCGTTTTAGCTATATTCGTAGCTACATCGGTCGAGCAATTTAACTGAACTAAGGCAAAAGAAACGTTTTTCATAGCGTTTTTGAAGCGTTAATGAGTGGACTTAGGTCAATGTCTTTCATACAATGAAAGTGATTCAACGGGCAATAATTTAGCAGTTTCGGAGCGCATGGCCGACAACCCAGCCCTTTATTTTCTAAGATTGTAAGCGAATCGCTTGCAGGTAAAGTAGAGGTTGTTGGCCCAAAAATAGCAAACGTCTTTTTTCCCAATATTTGCGCGATTTCGAGCATGGGTGAATCGTGGGTAATAATGAATTCCGCACCGCGCATGATGGCAGCCATTTCCGAGTGTGAGTGGACCTTACACAGGTTGTATACTTTTTCTGGAAATATTTTATTGAATCGATATCCTAGATTTTCATCCCACGAATTACCAAGTAAAATGATTGACGTATCTAATTTATCGAGGAGACGAACGATGTTTGGGTAGTCCAATACTTGCGTGACAAACTCCCCTTCCAACGCATAAACGATGTATTTTCCCGTAATACCTGTAGAGGCAAGGTCAAATGCAGGAACCTCTTTGATAAAATCAACAGAGGCTATATCGGTCCACGGTTTTGGCCAGGAGCCAATCGTTAATTTGGTCCAAAAAGTAGTCGCTTCTGGACTTAAATCATAAATTTTATCAAACGAAATACCACGGGGTTTCTCGGTATGAATCAATGCGCGATCTATTACAAGGCTAAATACCTCGGGAAATTCAATGGAACAATAGACATGTATTTCAGCATCCTGGTATTCAGCTTGCATGGCGCGAATTTTCCGAACGCTTTCAATGGCGTTTGAGGAACCAGAAAAATGAAGACAAAGAATTTGCTGCATATAAAAAAATGAACTGGCAAAATTAAGAAAAATCTTTGCTAAGCCGCATACTTTCATTCTTTTCGGTAAATTGCGGACTAAATTTGAATGGATTACATGGAGCAGAAAAAACAGGATACCGCCTCAGCATTAAAAGATATCATATCGCATGCCAAAGAATACGGTTTCGTATTCCCGTCCTCGGAAATTTACGATGGCTTGCAAGCTGTTTACGATTACGGTCAAAATGGTGTAGAATTAAAGAATAACTTAAAGAATGTTTGGTATAAGGCTATGACGATGTTGAACGACAACGTTGTTGGCCTAGACGCATCTATTTTCATGCATCCATTAACATGGAAAGCTTCTGGTCACGTGGATTCATTTAATGACCCGATGATTGATAATAAAGATTCAAAGAAACGTTACCGTGCGGATACCTTACTTGAGGAACGTGCAGCAGCTCTTGAAGATGAAGGAAAAGCAGTTGAGGCAAAAGCCTTAATGCAGGCGATGGCGAAGGGATTAGATGCGGGAGATTTGGAGGCTGTTCGCCAGTTAATCATTGATCAAAACATTAAATGCCCAGTTTCAGGCACGGCGAATTGGACCGAGGTACGTCAGTTTAACTTGATGTTTTCGACCCAAGTGGGTGCCGTATCTGAAGATGCATCCTTAATTTATTTACGTCCAGAAACGGCGCAAGGTATTTTTGTTAATTTCTTGAATGTGCAAAAAACGGGCCGCATGAAAGTACCTTTTGGTATTGCGCAAATCGGAAAAGCCTTCCGTAACGAAATTGTCGCACGAAATTTCATCTTCCGTATGCGTGAATTCGAACAAATGGAAATGCAATTTTTTGTACGTCCTGGTACGGAGATGGATTGGTACAACAAATGGAAAGAAACGCGGATGAAGTTTCACCAGGCGATCGGCTTACCGGCTGATTCCTTGAAATTCCATGATCATGATAAATTAGCGCATTATGCCAATGCGGCGGTGGATATTGAATATAAGTTTCCATTTGGGTTTAAGGAAATGGAGGGGATACATTCGCGCACCGACTTTGATTTAAAGGCACATCAAGAATTATCAAAGAAAAAGCAGCAATATTTTGACCCAGAAATAAATCAGAACTATATTCCGTACGTGGTTGAGACCTCGGTGGGAGCTGACCGTTTGTTTTTAGCGATTTTGTGCAATGCATATACTGATGAAACGACGGGTGAGGGTGAAAGCTTGAAACAACGCGTTTACTTAAATATTCATCCGGCTTTGGCGCCTACGAAAGTGGCTGTATTGCCTTTGGTGAAGAAAGATGGATTGGCGGAGAAAGCACAAGAAATTACGAATCAATTAAAATTTGCCTTTAATACAACCTATGACGATGGTGGAGCAATTGGCAAGCGCTATACCCGTCAAGATTTAATTGGGACGCCGTATTGCGTCGTAGTCGATTACCAAACGATGGAAGATCACACGGTAACGGTGCGGGATCGCAATACCATGTCCCAAGAGCGCATTTCTATCGCGGACCTAAAAGAAAAATTAGGTTATGCGGTATCGATGGAGCGTATTTTTGAAAAATTAGTTTAAAAACGCAAACAACGACAACATGACGACTGATCAAAATCCAGCTGAAGAGGAAAACGTACCCGTACCATCACCGGAGCCAACAGAAATACTTTCGAATGAAGTTGATGCGGCTGCACCAACAGAGACGGAAGAAATACTTTCCGTAGAAGTTCAGGAACCAGCTCCAGTGGAGACAGTTGAAATAATTTCCAAAGAAGTACAAGAACCAGCTCCAGCGGAGACAGTTGAAATAATTTCCGAAGAAGTGCAGGAACCAGCTCCAGTGGAGATAGTTGAAATGATTTCGAAAGAAGTAGTGGCGCCTGCGCCCGTAAAAGAGGTGGAATATCCTCTATTTGATTTGGCGGTGGCTACGAAGGATAATTTCTTAACCTACTTTGGCAAGATCAAAGAAATCGCGTCGGCACATGCGCATGCGGCTACCTATAAAAAGGTAGATGAAATCACAAAAGAGGTCAAAGAGGCGTGGAACCAATTGAAGCAAGCTGAAAAGCAAGCAGCGATTGAAGCGTTTAAATCGGCCAATGAAGGTTCTGATGAAGGATTTGATTTCAAAGATGAGGCGATTCATGCGGTAGAACAAATTTTAGCTAGTCTTCGGACTGAGAAGCAAGCTTTTTTCCAAACCTTGGAAAAGGCCCGAGAGAAAGCTTTAGAAGGCAAAACGCGTTTGATAAATGAATTAAGAACTTTAGTGGATGCGGATGATTATTCGGATCCGGCGCATGTAAATGCGAGTTTCAAGGCGTTTAAAAAGATACAAGAAGAGTGGAAGGGCTTGGGTTCCGTGCAAGGGCCGATGAACCAGACACTTTGGCAATCCTACCATGCATTAGTTGACCGTTTTTATTCAAACCGTTCCATCTTTTATGAGCTGTTGGAATTAGATCGCAAGAAGAATTTACAGGCAAAAGAAATCATTGCTGCCAAATTGGAAAAATTAGCAGCTTCTGTAGCTACTTCGACTAAAGTTCCTGCCCTATTGAAGGAAGCGGAGGAATTATTTAATGAATATAAGCATATTGGACCAGCGCAGCGGGAGGAAAATGAAGCGATGTGGCAGCGGGTAAAGAAATCCTTGGATGTTTTATTTGAGCAAAAGCGTCAAATTAATGATGCCAATAAAGCTGTATTTGAGGAGAATTTGAAGATCAAAAAGGAGTTGGGGGATTTGATGCATACGTACGCGGCATTCCAGTCGGCGACGATCACCGAATGGAACCAAGCTTCCAAGGCGGTTTTAGCCATACAAGAGCAGTGGGGTAAATTAAAGGGTGGTATGCCACGCGATGGAGGCAAGGATGTCAGTCATCAATTTTGGGCAGATTTAAAGTTGTTTTTCAAGCATAAGAGTGAGTTTTTCTCAAAGATAGATGCGGAGCGTAAGGCCAATTTGGCTGCGAAGCAATTGTTAATTGAGCAAGTGGAAGGCATTGTAGCGGTGGGAACGGATACGGCAGAAATCACCCAGCAGGTGATTGAATTGCAGAAAAAGTGGAAAGATATCGGTCATGTACCGGAGAAGCAGAAAGATAGTATTTACACTAAATTCAAAGTGGCTTGCGATGCGTATTTCAACTTAAAGCGTTCTGCATCTAAGGGTGCAAAGGACGAGGAGTTTGAAGCAAATTTAGTTGCGAAGCAGGCAATATTGACGGAAATGGCGGCGATGTTGACCGATCCAAGTTCATTAGCGAAGTTGGGCACGATCAAGGCCAACTGGGATGCGATTGGTTTTGTGCCGCGTAGGGATGTAAAAATGATTCAGGAGAGTTTCCGGAATTCGTGGAATGCGTTAATTGATTTGGCGCGGACACAGCCGAAAGAGCAATTAGCGGCGTGGGGATTTGAATTGAAATCATTGAAAAATGAGTCGGCAAGTTCAGCTTCCGAAGGCTCTGCTCCATCGGCAGATAACCGCAAGAAGATTCAAACCTTGGAAAATGATATTGCGGTGTTAACCAATAACTTAGAGTTCTTTGCGAAGTCGAAAAACAGTGATAAGCTACGTGCTGACGTAGAAAAGAAAATTGAGGTGGCTGAAAAAGAATTGGAAAAACTGAAAAAAAGTTAAGATTTTTAGAAATCGATTTTGCGTTTTAGGAGAATAATACTACTTTTGTATTCTCAAATGCGCCTCCTTAGCTCAGCTGGTAGAGCAACTGATTTGT
>NZ_CBAUBA010000011.1:0-67927 GCF_964796385.1 Aquirufa sp.
AAACGACCGTTTTAGCACCCTTCGCAGGAACGATAGGTTTTCGCTATGTGTCCTTGGGTAGTTATATCTCACCCACAACGCGGATTGCGACATTAACGAATACAAATCCAGCCAAAATTGAATTCTCCATTCCTGCAAAATATGCGACGGCCATCCGCAAGGGAAGCACAATCGAATTTATAACAGAGAGTGAAGAAAAAATGTACAGCGGAAATGTATATGCCATCGATCCTAAAATTGACCCCTTAACACGTACGGTTCAAATACGTGCCCTAGCACCTAATCCATCAGGAAATTTAGTGCCCGGAGCGTTTGCAAAGGTGAATTTGATCTTAAAAACCAAAGGTAATGCAATTCTTATTCCAACCGAATCTGTTGTTCCTGAGGCAAAAGGAAGCCGAGTTTTCATTGTCAAAAATGGCAAATCAATTCCTGTGAAAGTCGAATTAGGAAACAGAGGCGAAAAGAATGTGGAAATCATTTCAGGCCTAAGCATTGGGGACACGCTAATAACCAATGGTATCATTCAAGTGAAACCAGACGGCGAAGTTGAAATCAAAGAAGTTCTTCAATAAAAAGACATGTTGTGGAATCAATCTGTATGGCAATATAAATGGCGCAAGCTAGCTCACGTGCTAGCAGCTCAAATTGCCTATGTTCGATTCTATTTGCAAATTCGCGTACAAAAATGGAGGCGGCCAACAGATAAATTCATAGGGATATTGCTCGCTGAGCACCTCGGTGATATCGTTGCGGCAGAACCGATAATTGAAGCTTTATGTGGCAAATTCCCCTCGGCAAAAATTGTGTGGATTATAAAGCCCGCTTTTCGCGCAATACTTGAAAATCACCCAAAAATCGAATTACTCGTCGACGAGCAAAGCGTGTTGTTCAGCATGTATGTAACGAAAAAACACCCATTTGACCTATTTTACAATTTGCACCTTGGTGATTTACGAAGTGATCCTTTCTTCCCGGGACAATTTTTAAAAAATTCTAAAGCAGCTGAGATGGGAATAACAAAGGAAAACTACCTTCACCATTTCAATCTATTAGAAGTCGTTTCGCAATTAGCCGACCTTGGAAAATTGATCGGATATCCACATATCTACCTCGAAAAAGGGGCGAAAAACACTTTTTTGCAAAAACCATATTGGATTATTCATCGCAAATCCAATGCCCAAATGCGTGATTGGCAAGATCCATTATGGTGCCGATTAATCGATCAGATTATTACAGAAAACGATGTTAATGTCGTTGAAATAGGCATAATTGAGCCATTGGCGTATCAATCATCTCGATTCACTTCGCTTGTAGGAAAAACAAGCCTCCATGAAACATTGCAGATTATCCGCGATGCGGAATATTTCATAGGTGTGGAATCAGGACCAGCACATATTGCAAACGCATTTCGAATTCCCGCACTGATTCTTTGCGGTCAATTTATAAATTTCGATCAATACAATGTATATTCTGGCGCATATCAACATGATGGTCTTGCCCAGATAGTATTTAACTCAAAAGGCACAGCGTCCGAATTAACGTTCGAAGACGTTTATGCCCAACTACCACAAAAAAACCTAGCTTAACATATGGCCTCTTTATCAGAAATTAGTATTAAACGCCCAGTCCTATCCATTGTGATGTCGGTCTCAATTATTGTATTTGGATTAATTGGCTATTCCTATTTGGGAATTCGCGAATATCCATCCGTCGAACCACCGGTAGTTACGGTGCAGACAAGTTATACAGGTGCGAATGCCGACATTATTGAATCTCAAATTACGGAACCTCTCGAGGAATCAATAAATGGTATCGCCGGTATTAAGACACTTTCCAGTACAAGTCGTGACGGAAGGTCCAGTATAACGATCGAATTTGATTTGTCGGTCAACATTGAAGATGCGGCGAACGATGTTCGTGATCGTGTCTCACGCTCGTTGGCATTATTACCAAAAGATGTTGATCCGCCAGTTGTCTCTAAAGCGGATTCCGATTCAAGCCCCATTTACAACTTGAATATATATTCCAATGCAAGGGATTTATTAAGCTTAAATGAGATTGCTACGCGTAGTGTGAAGGAAAAACTACAAACAATTCCTGGAGTTTCTTCAGTTCAAATGTGGGGCGAGAAGAAATATGCGATGCGTTTAAATATCGATCCAGAGCGCTTGGCCTCATTCCGTTTAACGGCACCCGACATCGTGAATGCGTTAACGAAACAAAATATCGAACTTCCTTCTGGCAGTATCGAGGGAAACAATACCGAACTTACCGTGCGTACACAGGGCCGATTATCTACGGTGGAAGATTTCAATAACTTAATCATCCGAGAAGAAGGTGACCGCTCAGTGAAATTTTCAGATGTTGGTAATGCTGTATTAGCCCCCGAAAACGAGAAAACATTCTTTAAACGTGACATGGTCCCCATGATTTCGATTGCGGTGATTCCGCAGCCGGGTTCAAATCAAATTGAAATTGTCGACCAGATTCATAAAAAAATGAAGCAAATTCAAACGACCATCCCCGGTGATGTTATTTTGAAGGAGGGGTATGACAACACCAGATACGTGCGTAAATCCATCGAAGAGGTAGAGGAAACAATCTTGATAGCTATCTTATTAGTGACAATCGTTATCTTCCTATTTCTGCGTGATTGGCGATCTACGATCATTCCGTTAACTGCCATTCCGGTATCGTTAATTGGGGTATTCTTTTTCATGTATTTGGCTGGATTCTCCATCAATGTGCTCACATTACTTGGAATCGTTTTATCCATTGGACTTGTCGTAGATGATGCTATTGTTGTTTTGGAAAACATATACTCCAAAATCGAGGAAGGTTTAACACCTTGGCAGGCGGCCTTGGCAGGTTCAAATGAGATTTACTTTGCCGTAATTTCGACCACGGTTACACTAGCAGCGGTTTTCTTGCCCGTTATCTTTTTGGAGGGTATTACAGGTCAATTATTCCGTGAATTTGGTATTGTAGTTGCCGGTTCCGTCATCATATCCGCCTTTGTTTCGTTAACCTTAACGCCCATGTTAAGCTCTAAATTACTCAAGGGTGGCCATTCAAAACCATGGTTTTACAATGTAACCGAACCTTTCTTTGTATGGATGACGCTGGCATACGAAAGCTCACTAAATTCATTTTTAAAAGTTCGTTGGCTCGCATGGGTAATCATGGTCGGGTTAATGGGCGTAATTTACACTCTTTTCAAAACAGGTGCTATTCCTTCTGAATTAGCTCCACTCGAAGACAGAGGTCAATTGCGGATTAATGCAACAGCACCTGAAGGGGCTACGTTTGAATATATGCTCAATTTTACGGATGAAATTTCAAAATTTCTTATGAACGAAATTCCCGAATTAGAACGAAAATCAATTTATACAATTACTTCGCCGGGATTTGGAAATGCGGGTTCGAATTCAGGCTTTATTCGTGTTTTGTTGAACGACACGACGAAGCGTAGGAGCCAACAAGCTATCGTGGATGCAATTCAACCCAAAGTGAAGAAATTCACAGGCGCGAAATCTATTGTATATCAAGAGCCTACTTTACAGACAGGTCAACGAGGAGGTGGGGGATTGCCCGTTGCTTTTGTTGTTCAAGCACCAAATTTCGAAAGATTAAAAAAATTGATGCCACAATTTATGGCTAAAGTACGCGAATCTCCCAAATTTGAAATTTCAGATATTAATTTAAAGTTCACCAAACCAGAACTACGATTGGAGATTGACCGTTCCAAAGCTCAAAATTTGGGAGTATCGATTCAAGATGTCGCCCAAACGCTCCAATTAGGCCTTTCTGGCCGTCGATTCGGATATTTTATCATGGACGGAAAGCAATATCAGGTAATTGGACAAATCAACCGTACCTCTCGAAATGATGTAAATGATCTCAAATCCCTTTATGTAAAAAATAACCGGGGTGATTTGATTCAATTGGACAACATGGTCAAAATAACTGAGCAGAGTACGCCGCCGCAATTATTTCGTTTTAACCGCTATTCAGCAGCGACAGTGACCGCACAAATGGCCAAAGGGGTAACATTAGGTGAGGCTCTTGACGAAATGGATAAACTTGCGAAAGAGACTTTTGATGAATCTTTCTCGACAGCCTATGATGGCCAAAGTAAGCAGTTTAAAGAATCAAGCTCCTCATTACTTTTCGCGTTTGCGTTAGCAATCTTGTTGATCTACCTAATCCTTTCAGCCCAATTTGAAAGTTTTATTGATCCATTCATCATACTATTTACGGTGCCTTTGGCCGTTGCAGGTGCGTTATTATCCCTGTGGGATTTCGGACAAACATTGAATATTTTCTCGCAAATTGGTATTATCGTGTTGATTGGCCTCGTGACCAAAAATGGTATTTTGATTGTTGAGTTTGCGAACCAACAAAAAGATACGGGATTAATGAAAATGGAGGCCGTAAAAAATGCAGCATCTGCTCGTTTCCGCCCTATTATCATGACATCGCTTTGTACGATTTTGGGTATTTTACCTATTGCTTTAGCCTTAGGCTCAGGCTCTCAAAGCCGGGTTTCGATGGGTATAGCAGTCGTAGGAGGTATGTTATTCTCAACCACATTAACACTATACATCATTCCAGCAATTTACAGTTATATGTCATCAAGCCGGAAAAAAGTTGAACATGACTAACGACGAAATTTGGATGCAACGTGCGCTAGACCTGGCCTTGTTAGGCGATGGGCACGTTGCACCTAATCCGTTAGTCGGCTGCGTAATTATACTCGAAAACAAGATCATCGGTGAAGGGTATCATGCCCGATATGGTGATTCGCACGCAGAGGTAAATGCGTTTAAGAACCTTACTAATACAGCAAAGGGAGCAACTGTATATGTAAATTTAGAACCGTGCAGTCATTTTGGAAAAACGCCTCCCTGCGCTGATTTGTTAATTCGAGAACGGGTCGCTCGCGTCGTCATCTGTAATTTAGACCCCAATCCACTTGTTTCAGGAAAAGGTATGCAACGACTTTTACAAGCGGGAATCGCAGTTGACATAGGCATACTTGAATCAAAAGGAGTTTATTTAAATCGGCATTTTTTTCATTTTCATGATAAAGGACGGCCGTGGGTCACACTAAAATTTGCAGAATCTAGCGATGGATTTATTGCGCGTGAAACGGGAGAGCCTGTTGGCTTTTCAAATCTACTTAGCCAAAAACTGGTACACAAATTACGCACACAGCATCAGGCAATTTTGATTGGCGTAAATACGGCCAATGCTGATAATCCAAAATTAAATGCACGATTTTGGCCGGGCAATACCCCCATACGTATGGTCATTGATCCCCACAACCGCATGCGTCGCGACATAACACTCATGACTGACGAAAGTGCGGTCATCATATTTACACAAGATTTCTCGTATGAAGAAAGTAATAAACAATGGATAGCGCTTGGAGAAAATCTGCTTTTGGGGATAATGAAATATTGTCATGACCAGGGAATTCAATCAATTTTGGTAGAGGGAGGTGCGCAAACCTTGGAGGCATTTTACACGGCAGGATTGTCTAATGATATCCTGAAAATCCGATCAGATGTATCTCTTTTAAAAGGAATCAAAAGTCCATTTAAAGATTTTATGTGGGACTCAATCGAACAAGTTGGAAATAATAACCACTGGCTACGCGCCAAAGAAAATCTGCGCTAATAAATACAAATTAAGACTTAAGATTATGGCGCTTATGATCCATGCGCTGACGGTCAACCAAGGTACATTCACGAATTTGCCCATCTTTTTTGCATCACTAGTAAATAAAACAAGCGGTATAACTGCAAAGCTAAGTTGCATAGAAAGAACAACTTGGCTAAAAATTAACAAATCGCCAATCTTACTTTCTCCCCAGACCCAAGTAATAAAAAAAGCGGGTAAAATAGCCAACATACGTGTAATCAAACGACGAATCCAAGGTTTCAAGCGCCAATCTAAAAACCCTTCCATAACGATTTGACCCGCTAGAGTACCTGTTAACGTAGCATTTTGGCCAGAAGCTAATAAGGCAATAGCAAACAAAATAGCAGCCCACCGACTCCCTAAGGCAGGATTTAACAATTCATACGCATCCCGAATATCGGCTACATGCTGTTGTCCACTCCAATGAAACGCCGCAGCTGCCAGAATAAGAATTGCAGCATTAACAAAAAAGGCAATAGAAAGGGAAAGCGTTGAATCCCATGTGGCAAATTTAATGGCTTTCGTCCGTTCTTCATCTGTATGAGCAAAAGCCCGCGTCTGAACAATACTTGAATGTAAATATAAATTATGCGGCATGACGGTCGCGCCTAAAATACCAATTGCTACATATAATTGATTGGAATCCTGAAAAATTCCCGCCGATGGAATCAAGCCTTGCAATACAGGGCCAATTTCCGGCTGAGCTATAAAAATCTCATAAATAAAGCAGGCGCTAATTACGCCCAAAAGTGCCAAAACGATTGATTCAAGAACCCTAAATCCCCGATTTTGAAAATATAAAATCAAGAAAACATCTAATATTGTAATAACAATTCCTCCCAAAATAGGTATCCCAAACAACAAATTTAAAGCTAATGCCGAACCTATAACCTCAGCTAAATCACAGGCCACAATCGCAAGTTCACAAATCACCCATAAGAAAATTGCGACAGGTCGGGAAAAGGCATCGCCACATGCTTGAGCCAAGTCACGTCCCGAGGCGACCCCTAACTTTAAGGCTAAGTGCTGCAAAAGAATAGCAAATAAACTTGATATTAATATAACGGATAACAACGTGTACCCAAATTGCGCTCCACCAGCTAAATCCGTTGCCCAATTTCCGGGATCCATATAGCCAACAGCTACCATAAAACCAGGACCCATGAAAGCACGAAGATTCTTCCAAAAACTCCCTCCTTTAGGAATAGGGATGCTCGCATAAACTTCACTCAGTGAATGAGTTTTAACTTCAGAACGCCAAGGCTTAGACATAAATGAAAATCAAAAATCAAATATATAGAATATTCTAAAATAATTTTTAGACTTACCTAAAAATATTAGTACAAATTTTTTTGTACTTTTGATTTTTAAATCAATAATATGGCTATTTCCTTCGCAGAAGAAAACTATCTGAAAATTATTTTTAGGCTATCCGAGTCAACTAAAGAGGACATTTCAACCAATGCCATTGCTGAATTAACTCAGAATAAAGCGGCTTCAGTGACAGACATGCTTCGTAAAATGTCTGAAAAGGGTTGGGTAAACTATCAAAAATATCAAGGCGTTCGATTAAGTAGCCTAGGTGAAAAATTAGCATTGGATATAGTACGTAAGCATCGCTTATGGGAAGTGTTTCTCGTAAAAAAGATGGGATTCAATTGGGATGAGGTGCACGAAATCGCAGAGCAACTCGAACATATCGAGTCAGAAGAACTCATCGACAAGTTAGATGCCTTTTTGGACTACCCGAGGTCTGATCCACACGGCGATCCTATTCCGAACAAAGATGGGATTTTACCACAATTAGGGTATGTATCGTTGGCCAATATGCCTATCGGAAAAGCGGGTAATCTCTTAGGTGTAGCTCAAGACTCCGCCGTTTTTCTACAATTGCTGACCAAACTTAACTTAAGATTGGGGGCGACGTTGGAAATAATTGAAATAAATGCATTTGATTTATCGGTATCACTCCGCATCGACAATAATCCGCCGGTATTGATTAGCCACGAAGTGGCCAAAAATGTATTGGTAAAACGCTAGCTTAATAAATCCAAGACCTCGTCCTCACTCAAAGCACGTAAAATACTTTCATCTGACGTAACTAGATCATTCGCTAAATCCAATTTGCGTTGTTGGAGCGAAAGAATTTTCTCCTCAACTGTTTCTTTGCTAATAAACTTGTAAGTAAACACCGTTTTCTTTTGGCCAATCCGATGGGCTCGGTCAATCGCTTGTGCCTCTGCAGCTGGATTCCACCATGGATCCAACAAAAATACATAGTCGGCAGCCGTTAAATTCAACCCTACTCCACCGGCCTTAAGTGAAATTAAGAAAACGGATTGCCCATCATCTTTTTGAAAACTTTCCACTTGACCCATACGGTCAGATGTACTACCATCTAAATATGCATAAGCGATACCTCGTTCGTCCAAAGCCCTCCGAATCAATCCCAAATGCTGAACAAATTGGCTAAAAATCAACACTTTATGATGTTGCTCTAACACCGTTTCTAGCTTTTCTAACACCGCTTCCATTTTACCTGATTCCCCAGTAAATCCTTCTTCACACAAGGCCGGGTGATTGGCTAATTGGCGTAATTTCGTTAATCCTTGCAACACCGAAAAGCGCGATTTTTGTAATCCTTCATCCTTAATCTGCTTTAAAAGGATGTCACGGTAAAACGATTTCGTTTTATCATACAAGCGTTCTTGCTCCTCCGACATAGCGCAATACGTAATCGATTCCATCTTTTCAGGTAAGTCGGCCGCCACCTGACGCTTCTCTCTTCGTAATAAATAGGGTTTAATCAAAAAGTATAAACGCTTTTTCTGATCACCATCCGCCTTTTTCTCGATAGGTATTTGGAAAGAATCCTTGAAATATCGTTGTGTACCAAGCAAGCCTGTATTGACGAAATTCATCTGCGACCACAAGTCCATCGTGGAATTCTCCAACGGTGTGCCTGTCATAACTAAACGAAATTTGGCATTTAATTTTTGCACTGCCTTGGTAATATTTGCGAGCGGATTTTTAATCGCCTGCGACTCGTCCAAAATAACATAGCTAAATGACTGCTTTTCAAACCAATCAATATCCGAGCGCACCATTCCAAAAGAACACAAAATCAAATCAACCTTGCCAATTTGAGCCTGTAATTTCTCCCGTTGGGGCCCACTATAAACCATTACACGAAGCTGAGGCGTAAATTTTTTAGCCTCCATTTCCCAGTTATATAACAAAGAAGTGGGCATCACGAGTAATGTTGGAAGTGTCTCTCCTTGCTCCTTTAAACTTTGCAATAAACACAGTGTTTGTACCGTCTTTCCTAAACCCATGTCATCCGCCAAACATGCCCCTAAACCAGCCACTTGACGCGTTCGCATCCACCGGTAGCCTTCAAGCTGATACGGACGAAGTGTTCCTTTGAAATTCTTTGGAATCGGAAATTCCTTCGTCTCTAACTTCAGGTCATTGAGGGTTTTTGCCTTCAATGAAGTCTTGACCAAATCCTGATTTTCCCACTCCTGAATCAACTGAAAATGCTGTCTGCGCAGATAAACGCCATCATCACCGGGACGTGTCTCGGAGAAATAAAATAAATCTTGGTAATCGTGAAACCAGTTATCTGGAATAATGGCGATGGAGCCATCCGGCAAATGAAATTCCTTTTTCTTCTGAAGAATTAATTGACGAATCTTCAAAAATGGAATTTGAAATTGGCCAAACGAAATAATGGCTTGAATGTCAAACCAATCAAATTTCTCACCAATACGAATACTAATTTCTGGCTTCCCTAAGAAGTAGCGCGGAGCTGAGCCATCTCCTTTAAAGTGAACGGTAAAGCCAGCTTGATCTAAATCTTGTTTGTGAGCGGTCAGCCATTGGACAGCATCTGAACGAGAAATCGTAGCCCTACCATCTGATTCCATCGGCAAGCCCATCGATTTCAAACTTTGGAAACTGCGTTTTTCCTTGACAAGCGAACGCATGATCTTTTGAAATGCAAAACTATCGGCTTTCTTCTCAAACAGAACATTCGCCTCCGCCGCCAAACCATCCCAAGGAAAACGGTTGTTCCCATACTGAAATGATAATACAAATTGCCAGCGATCCGCCGCTTCTAATGCTTTTTTCGAAGTTGGCTTATCATCCCCATCAAACTTAGGCACAATCGGACCATAGGATAATAAGTACTGGCAATTCTTCTCCGTATTCGTTATTTCAAATCCTTTGGCATGCACCGGATAACGGGCAACCATCGCTTTTACAAATTTTCGAAAATAGTCTTCCTCCATATTTTTGGGGATGACTACAAATTTTTTGGTCAGAAAAGCGCGTAATTTCTTACCTTCTAACTGGGGCTTAAAGTGATATAATTTTTGATTTAAAAGCATCCAAGCTGGTTCATCGCATAACATTAGCGCATCCTTATATTGGAACTCAAGCTTGTTTCCTTGATATTTTAATGATGGGAAATAATGTGTATTCTCTTCATTACGCATGAAATGAAACAAAACCTCAACAGCTTCAGCCTGGATTTGCACCGACTGCCGCATGGGGTTTCCATCATTCCCCATGATGAAAAGCGTTTTATCTGGGCAAATAAGTTCAAATATTTGAGCCCGCCGACGCTCAATATTAGCGTGTACTGATTCAGCAATCTCCTTATCCCCTTTCTCAGGATCAAAGGTTTTGAGATAAAATTCCTCAATCGTTTTGCGCTTCGATGTATTGTATTTTTCAAAAATGGCCGCAGGCTTCATTCCTTCAATCAACTTCACACATGCCTCATCGCGCTCATCCAAGCCTGCAACAAATTCATGGTAATTGCGGGTGGTAAGGGTTTGATATTCCCAAGTCAACTGACCCTTCTCATTTAATTGCACGACAAACACCTCGAACAAGTAGCCCAAGCATTCATGTGATAATAAAGAGTAAACAACCTGAAAGGGTTTGTTTGGGGAGATCTTCATGTGCTATAAAAAACTCGAACCAACGAGTTATATGCGTAAAACCTTCAAAAATAAGGTTTTTTCATGAATTAATGATTTTTTTGCCGATATTTTAATCTAAGCCTTTATCAATCGTAGACATGCCCAATGCTCTTTCTCAGATTGAATCTGCAATGTAAGCCCATGTAACTTGGCTGCTTCGGCCAACAAAGATACGTCGGACGTATAAAACCCACTTAAGAACAAATAACCTCCCGAACGAATCCGCTTCGAATATTCTTCCAATTCGTCCAGTAGAATATTTCGATTAATATTTGCAATCAAAACATCGTATACGGTTGCATCTTCATCCCGAATATTTCCAAGTGAAAAAGTCACTGAAGTACAATCATTGAGTCCGGCATTCTCTATGGAATTCTCCACGGCCCATGAATCAATATCAAAACCATGAACACGCAAAGCACCACGCTTCCAGGCAACAAAAGCCAAAATGCCTGTGCCTGTGCCTGCATCAAGCACCGTTTTATTGGTCAAATTTATTTCCAACAATGCCTCTACCATCAACGCCGTAGTTTGATGATGACCGGTACCAAAAGACATTTTGGGATTAATGATAATTTCAAGCGGAAAGGATTCATCAGCCTCATGAAAACTAGCTCGAATATGAACTTTATTTGAAATGCTAATCGGATCGTAATTAGTCTCCCAAACAGCATTCCAATTTTCCTTTTCGATGTCATTGTAAACAACATCAATAGGCCCTAAAAATAGATAGCGGTCTATAATTTCTTTCGCTTGATCCGCGTCATACACATCTGCCGAACAATACGCAGCTATCCCTGAGTCAAGATCTTCAAAAATATCAAATCCAATTTCGCCCAATTCGGCCATTAAAATATTCGTTATTTCAACAGATGCCGAAATAAGCAATTGCTTCGTAACCATGTAAGGGTCTATTTATCAGTGGGCGGATTGGGGTCTTTTTTCCCAAAAACAGAGAAATGTATATAACGCTTCGGCTGCGTTCTAAAATCTATCAATAGGCGATCTAGATCTACAATCGTCTTATTCAGGCCCGTATAAAGTGAGTCGTTTGTCAAAAATTTACCCGCACTTCCCTGACCTTGTTCTAGTTTTGAAACGATTCGTTGGAGCGAAACAATCGCCCGGCTGGCCTCTTGTATGGTTTGCCCAATCCGTGCCGCCTGAATGGAATCGGCTACCGAATTAAACTTCATCAATAACGGTTTTAGCTGCTTTTCTGTTTCGGTTAAACTTTGAGACAACGTACGCATGTTGGCCGTAATTTGTTTGATATTCACACTATTTTCAGCCACGAGCGTATTCACTGAGCCATTAATGTTCGATACAGCACTATTGGAATTTTCAATTAAACGATTGAGGTACAACCCTGTTTTTTCAAACTTCCCACTTACCTTCCGGAAAGAAACTAATAACGAATCTGCATTAGAAAGGACCGGCAATGCCCGCTCCTTAAGCAAAGAAGAAAGTCCTTTTTCATTCACGCCAGTTATGTAAGCTTCGTCGGCAATTGCTCCCTTACCCTGCAACTCTAACCGAATGACTTTCCCTCCTAGCAATGCCCCATCTGATAAATAAGCAATGGTTTTATCAGGCAAAATCAACCCTTTTTTAACCCAGATTTCGACTTTGATTTTATTCCCATCCAAAGGGTCTAAAAATACCTTTTTGACTTTTCCTACTTCAACTCCATTGATCATGACCAGGTTGGATGCTGTCAACCCATCCACGTTATCATACTGAATATAATAGGTATTTGATTTCGAAAATAGGTCATTCCCTTTCAAGAAATTAAACCCAAAATAGAGGATTAAAAAGGCCATTAGGGCCAAAAAACCTACCTTTAATTCGTTGCTTTTGAACATTTGGGCTATCTTTCTATGTCTTCTTTGTACTTCTTAAATGCTGTTGCAATGGCATCTGCCACTTGGGATTGTCCGTGCTCTGAGTTTAAATATTCCTCTTCCTCGGCATTAGTCAAAAAACCCGTCTCCACGAGTACGCTGGGCATAGCCGTACGCCAAATTACCAAAAATCCAGCTTGCTTTACCCCAAAACTTTTCCGTTTGTAGGTTTTTGCAAATTGGTCTTCTACTAATGAAGCGAATTTGACCGAGCTAGCCATAAAGGCACTTTGGTAATTTGCCATCATAATGTGCGCTAATGGTGAACTTGGATCAAATCCATTATAAGCAGTCTGGTAATCTTTCTCTTGTAGGATAACCGAGTTTTCACGCTTTGCTACGTTCAAATTACCGTCTGTTTTGTGCAAACCCATAGTGTAGGTTTCGGTTCCGTAGGCCGACTTATTCGTTGCTGCGTTACAGTGTACCGAAATAAACAAATCTGCTTTGTTCCGATTCGCAATATCAGCTCGCTCAAATAACTCAATAAATTCATCTGTTTCGCGGGTATATATCACCTTTAAATCTGGGTATTCCGCCTTTAATTTGCGTCCTAATTCTAAAATAATCTTTAACGTAACTTTCCCTTCGCGGGCACCCTTGGGGCCTAAGCACCCTGGATCTTTTCCTCCATGCCCTGCATCCAAACAAATCGTCCGAATTACATTCTTTTTAGTTGGATTTGTTGAAGGCTGCAGTTCCGCTTGTGCATGACCGTAGACCAAAAATAAAGCCGCAATAAAAATAACTCGAATCGCTGAAAACATTATTTTTTCAATTATTAGACGTATGATAAGTGGCAATGATGTAATTTTACAAATTCCATTGCCACACGCAAAGATAATTTTTAAATTCCATTTGGTAAAGCAATCCACATATTACCTTTTTCTGTTCATAGGACTATTCCTTGTTGGCATATCGGATTCTTTCGCCCAACGGATTATTGTGAAAGATTCGGCTCAGTCGCGCGTCATTCAGGGAGATTCGCTAAACAAATCCCAAGATTTACAAACTACCGTATATTATTCAGCTTCAGACTCGACTATCTTGGATGCGGCAAACCAGGTTGTTTATCTGTACGGAAAGGCAAAAGTTAAGTATGGAGAAATCGTACTAGAAGCTAACTACATTCGGCTAGACTGGGAAACAAATGAAGTATTTGCCAAGGGGACATATGATTCAACTACCCATAAAATGGACGGATTACCCGTATTTACCCAAGGAGGAGATAAATATGATTCGGACGAAATACGCTATAATTTCAAGAGTAAACGCGCGGCGATAAAAGGAATTGTGACTCAGCAGGGCGAAGGATATGTCCAAGGAAAAACTGTCAAGAAAGATGAGGAGGAAAATCTTTACATCCGAAACGCTATTTATACAACTTGTAATTTAAGCCATCCACACTTCCACATCAATGCGAGTAAAATTAAAGTAGTAGGTAAAAAAGAAATTATTTCTGGCCCCTTTCACTTCGAATTAAATGATATTCCTTTGCCAATTGGACTGCCTTTTGGCTTTTTTCCTTATTCCCAACCAAAAGAGGCGGGGAAATCGGGTATATTATTCCCTACCTATGGAGAAGAGCCTACAGGCCGTGGGTTTTATCTTCGTGAAGGTGGTTACTATTGGGCGGCCAGCGAAAATATTGGTATACGTTTTACCGGACAAATTTATTCCAAAGGTGGCTGGGGATTGGGCGCAAATTCACAATACAATAAACGTTATCGATATAATGGAAGCTTTAATTTTGCTTTCAACAGAAATAGCAATGGAGCAGAATTTAATCCAACCAAACGGACAGATTTCTCACTTCAATGGTCGCACAGCCCACGTAGTCTAGGGAATTCTAGTTTCTCCGCATCAGTTAATGTCGCATCAAATTCCTTTAATCAATTCAACACGTTTTCAACGCAACAATACCTGACCAATACCATCGGATCCTCAGTTCAATACACAAAAAATATTGGCCAAATCGTTCGAAGTGGAGTTAGTTTACGGATCAACCAAAACACTACTACACGCGTTTTTGATGCAGGAACAGAATTTAACTTTGGCTTGAATCAGTTCCAACCATTCAAGAGAAAGAATTCAATTAGCGATCGATTTATGGACCAATTTCGACTGGGATTAGATTTTTCAGGAAGTATTTCATTGACCAACCAAGTTTCGGATCCTTTTACACGCTACGAGTTTGATGTTTTTCCTAGAGCGTCTAATAGTCAACGGGGGACCGTTCAAAGACCGTTTTTGCCAACTACCGCAGGGGAACTACCGCCAGGAGTTATCCCTGTAAATGCTAGTACAATCCCAATGCTATGGGAAAAAGCGCAGACGAAATTTCAGTATAGTGTTCCACTTTCCTTACCCAATATAAAGCTTACACCGTATATCAACCTGACTCCAGGTGTTTCATTGGCTGGAAATATGTTTACCCGATCCTACAAATACACCTACATGCCGATAGATTCAACCGTCCGTATTGATACCGTGGGGGGATTGCCAAAATTCAATTCCCAACTTTCATTTTCGGCCAGCATGAATACGCGTGTATATGGAACAGCGCGTTTTAATAAAGGTCGCCTAGAAGCGATACGCCATACGGCTGTTCCCAGTATTAGTTTGAGCTATGCACCAGATGTTTCTGATCCATCGTTAGGTTATTTTCAAGACGTCCGCATCAATAACCGTAAGTTTATTAATGCTGAAGGAGTAGAACAAATGGGAGATATTCGACGCATTTCAAGCTTTGATCCACGAACATTAAGTTATGGGGGTGCTACGGGTGCAGTTAGTTTTGGCATTCAAAATACGTTGGAGGCAAAACTAAAAACCAAATCTGATACCGCGACCAAACAAAGTGAAAAAATTAACCTAATCGACAACTTTGGGATTAATGGAAGCTATAACTTTCTAGCAAAAGAATTTCCACTATCCAATCTGAGCTTCACGGCTAATTCGCGTGTTAGGGAATTTGATGTCAACATCGGAGGCAGTATTGACCCGTATCTATATGTTCAAGACAAGGCATTTTTTGATGTGGGCCGACGAACCAACGACCTGATGTTTGGTAAGGGCGAGGGATTGGGCCGGCTACAAGGACTTAATTTATCCATAGGCCGCAGGTTTGCCCCTTCAAAAACAAAAGAAAAAACAAGTAAAGAAGGGAGCGAGTCACAATTACGTCAAATTAATCGCAATTTGGATGATTATGTGGATTGGAATATACCTTGGACTTTTTCGTTCAGTTATCAATATAGTTATAATCGGATGGGCTTAGCCGCTGCACAAAAAATCGCAGGTTTAACTTTTCAAGGAGAATTGAGCCTTACCGAAAAATGGAAACTTTCCGTGTCTTCGGGATATGATTTCAAATTTAATGGGTTAACCTACACGAATATGTCGGTGCACCGTGACTTGCATTGCTGGGAAATGAATTTTAATTGGACACCTATTGCAAGCCCATTTTATGGTCGAGCGAGTAATTATTCTTTCGACTTACGTGTCAAGTCCTCCTTGCTCCAAGATTTAAAATTATCTAGGAGAAGAAGTTTTTATGATAAGGGAGGATTCTAATTCAATTTATCTTTAAACGCCTTGAGGAATTTATCCATTTTAGGCTTTATGACGATCTGGCAATATGGTTCAGTGCCATTTTGATTGAAATAATCTTGATGGTAATCTTCAGCTGGATAGAATGTAGACTCCGCAACAATCTCTGTCACAATCGGATTGGGGAATACATGTTTTTCATTCAAATTACGTTTCCAATTTTCCGCTGCTTGTTTCTGTGCATCATTGGAAAAGAAAATAGCGGAACGGTATTGCGTCCCAACGTCCGCACCTTGTCTATTGAGGGTTGTCGGATCATGCGTCTGCCAAAACACCTCTAATAAGGTTTGAAACGAAACGACATTCGGATCATAGGTAATCTGGCATACCTCAGCGTGACCTGTCAACCCTGTGCAAACTTCGCGGTAGGTAGGTTGTTTGATTTTCCCACCCATATATCCAGAAGTAACGGAATATACTCCTTTGACGCGCTGGTATACGGCTTCTACACACCAAAAACATCCGGCTCCGAATGTAATTGTATCTAATTTTGCGACTGAATTATCTTGCATGGTTGGCTTTTTTATCGATGTACCTCCGCACGAAAAATGAAGAAAAGCACCAGCTATGCTAAGTATTAATCCGACTTTTTTCAAATAGAAGCTCATATCTTTTTTTATTTTAATGTAGTTTTGCGAACTTAAAATTACTGAAGGATAACTAACAAGGTGGATGAATAGTTTTAAAAAATCGATTCCCGCTGCCTGGTCTATCGCTTGGCAAGATAAGCAATTTCAGTGGCGATTGATTTTAGCATTAGTGGTATTCGCTATTTTCCCTTGGAAAGCGGCTGAATATTTTCAGTGGATACAGTTACGAGATGGCAAAGTTTGGCCAGATTATATTTTAGCACAAATTCCTTCGGCAAATGTTTCATACCTGATTTTTGGGATAATTTATTGCAGTGTTATTTATTTAGTCATTCGCTTACTAGCCAAACCCCATCAATTTCTTTGGTTTGCTTGGGCTTTCAATATAGAGACGTTAATGCGCTCAATAAGTATCTATTTTGTTGCATTAAACCCTCCAAACGGCATAGTGGCCTTACATGACCCCATCGCCGAATTTTTTATATATGGAGATAATCTACCGATAACAAAAGATCTCTTTTTCTCTGGCCATACAGCAACGATGGTATTTGTTTGCTATTATTTAAGGGGTATAGAACGAAGGATAGCACTTGTTTTAGCGGGATTTTTGGTTTGTCTTTTGCTGATTCAGCATGTGCACTACACATGGGATATTTTGGCGGCACCTATAGCTACGCTTGCTTCTATTTGGATTGCGAAGCGACTGATTAACGCTTGATTGTAAAAGATTTACGATCTAGTTTTTCGAATACTGAATTATTTGACTTGTATTCAGGAATGACTTGCTTGATTTTTGCTACCAGTTCATTATTACCTCCATCCGCTAATAACTGAATCATCTCGGCTACTTGAATTTCCATGAATGCATAAGTAGGCGTATTAACTTTCGCCACCAAAATTTTAGGATGGTGTGTTGGCAATGAATTTTCATCGTTATTCAAAAGCTCCTCGTACAACTTTTCACCTGGACGAAGCCCAGTATATTTAATTTCGATGTCACGATCTACGCGTAATCCACTCAGCGTAATCATCTTCTTAGCTAGGTTGACAATCTTAACTGACTCCCCCATATCAAAAACAAAAACCTCGCCGCCCTCACCCATCGTTGCAGCTTCTAACACCAGTTCACATGCTTCGGGGATGGTCATAAAGTAACGTGTAATTTCGGGATGGGTTACCGTTACAGGGCCTCCGCGTTCAATCTGTTTCTTAAATAATGGAATAACAGAACCGTTAGATCCCAATACGTTCCCAAAACGTGTCGCAATAAATTTGGTACGCATACCATCCAATTGATTCATAGATTGCGTATACATTTCGGCAAAACGTTTAGTTGCACCCATCACGTTGGTGGGATTTACTGCCTTGTCCGTGGATACCATCACAAACTTATCCACGCCATTTTCAGCTGCTAATTCAGCCAAAACTTGCGTCCCGATAATATTTATTTTTACTGCCTCGTATGGATTTTTTTCCATCAATGGCACATGCTTGTACGCTGCGGCATGAAAAACAATACTAGGCTTATGCGTCTTGAAAATAAATGCCATTCGTTGGTAATCCGACACATCCGCAACCTTAACCACTAGTTCTGTATTGGAAGGAATCAACCCGGATAGCTCGTATTCCAAATCAAATAATCCCGACTCAGCCTGATCTACTAAAATAATTTTGGCTGGGAAATAAGCGATTAATTGGCGGACAATCTCACTGCCGATTGATCCTGCGGCACCGGTCACCATGATGGATTGCGAATTCATTTCTTCGCTGATCCGTTTATTATTCATTTGAATTTCCTCTCGGCCTAATAGGTCTTCAATTTTGACATTATGGATTTGATTAATTGCAAATTCCCCGCCTACCCATTTATCAACTGGAGGCAATGTTTTAACAATAACTCCTCGGTCTAGAAATACATCTGAAATCTTACGTTTGGCTTGTAACCCGATATTATTTATGGCCATAATGACCTGTAAGCCTTCGTAATTGTCTACAAACTTATCCAGGGTCTCGACCAGACTATACACGCGAATACCCTCGATCGTTTTATTGATTTTAGACTCATTGTCATCGATAAAGCCGAGCACTTGGTAATTGATGCTTCGGTCATTTTGAATGACATTTTTAGTTAACAAACCAGAATATCCAGCACCATAAATTAGCACTCCTACCGCAGGCTTAAACTCGTTAATAAATGATTCATAGAACGATTTAACGAGAAATCGAAGTGTCACCATCAAGAATAAACAGATGAAAAAATCGATAGCTAGAATGGACAAAGGAACATACAACAACATATCCAGTCCACTGTAATATCGAAGTGTAATCGAAAAAAATGCAGCAATAAACGTACCGGTAAATACCGATTTTAAAATTAAGACAGCATCTTCAATACTTGTATGCCGAATGATCCCCGTAAAGGATTGAAAGTAAAGGAATGCGCCTATTCGAATGAGGAAAAGAAATAGAAAATGAAATTGAAAGTTATACAAATCAATTTCTTGATATCTAAAATTGGTTCGCAATAGGGTTGCTAACGTAAACGAAAACATGACAATCCCCAAATCAATAACTAATACCAGCCACCTAGAGAGGAAGCGGTTTGAGTATTTACGAATGAAGATAGATTGAGTCATGAAACAAAGTTACTAATAACTTGATAAAATATTTTTGAAATTTATTTTACGGAGAAAGATTTCCTCAATCGAGTGTATAGCTAGTTAGCATTTCGCGAATTCGAGGAATATCATTCCACATCAATACATCTATCATCGATAACCCAGCCAAAAAATCAGGATTATTTCCCTGCGAATAAACGGGCAATTCACTTTCAATAAATTGCAACTCAACTCCCTGATGAGCAAAGCTAGGCTTATCATACAAAGCTTTGCCATTTGCAGCATTAACATAAACGGATTCCTTGAAAGACTTCGTGATTTCGATCAAACGTTCTGCCCGACCAAGCTCTGAGGACACCGAAAGTGTTGAGCTGTAATAAAATGCTTTTTTTAACCCTAGGTAATCCCAAGTTACTTTAACACTAGAACCCGCTAATTCAGCTAAACTGGATGGTTTTTCAACCAAAACCCCTTCAATCAAAGACATCACAGACTCTACATGTGGAGCTTTTTTATACGCCGAGCGCAGTTGAACTAAAAATTTGGACGGAAATTCAGAATTCCACGCAACGGTTGACTCTCGAATTGTTTTATTCTGACTTTGCTTTTCAAGCGGAATTGTAAACATAAAATCCTGGCCTTGCATCATAATTCGGTTACGATTAATCCATCCTTTTTTAATAAACATCACATCATCATACAACACAAAATGATCCACAGCTTGGACTAATTGAAAATAGCCTAAGTAAGGGAAAAAGTAAGGTTGCATGATTGCTACTGCCATGACTTATGCGCCGAATCCGGGGGCTGTTAGATTTACCAACTGATCTGATTTCATAACAATGACACGTTCATCTTGCTTATCAGTCATGTAACCAATCGCCGTGACATCCGAAATTTTTTCAATTTTCTCATAGTCGGCCTGCGAAACCGTAAAAACCAATTCATAATCTTCTCCCCCATTTAAGGCCGCGGTCAAAGGACTGAGATTGAATTCGGTTGCCGACAAATATGTCTCATCGTCTATTGGGATATTTTTTTCGAAGATACGTGCTCCGGTGGCTGATGCTTTACACAAGTGTAAAATTTCAGCAGCGAGGCCATCCGAACTATCAATCATGGATGTAGGAACGACCCCTAAATCCCGCATTTCATGTAAAATATCAAAACGCGCCATAGGTTTAAGCTGGCGTAATACCACATAGCTCTTATTATCTAATTCGGGCTGCATTTCTGGATTGGCCAAAAATACCTGCTTTTCACGCTCCAATGATTGAAGCCCAAGCAAAGCCCCTCCAAAATCTCCTGTAACACAAATAACATCATTGGGTTTCGCTCCGGAACGTTTCACTAATTCTGTAGAATCGACTACCCCAATCGCCGTGACAGAAACGATTAATCCTTGGGGAGAAGCCGTGGTATCTCCGCCCACTAGATCAATTTTGTATTCCTCACATGCATTTTTTACCCCCACATAAAGTTCCTCAACAGCCTCCACGGAGAATCGATTACTCAATCCTAAACCCAAAACGATTTGGGCAGGAATCGCATTCATCGCCGCCAAATCAGCCAAAGCCACACTTACAATCTTATATCCTAAATGCAAAAGTGGCGTATATGATAAATCAAAATGTACACCTTCAATCAATAATTCAGTGGTCGTAACGGTTAATTTTCCGCCTGAATTCAATACCGCCGCATCATCTCCAATGCCGACAGAAGTCCACCCTTGGTAAGTCTTAAATGGTTCGGCCAAACGATTAATCAATCCAAACTCCCCAATACTGCCTATTTCTGTTCTATTTTCCATATATAAAAAAAGCCGTCCTAATAGACGGCTAATCTGTCAAAATAATCTTTTTATGGGTTAACCAATGTTAATCCTACACGCTTATTACTTGCCTTAATGTAAGTTGCCAACGTCTCTAAGCCCAATGTTGTAGCAGTAGGGGTGCCTACTATTCGAAATTCAATTGTACCATTCGTACCCGTTGGAGCACCTTCAGAGCCTTTCAGATCGCTGAGCGTGATTTTGCTATTATCCGTTGCAAGCACGTATTTACCTGTAAATTGCTTGCCATCAAATTCGGTCAAAGTTACCGAGCCGGCCACACTTAGGTCTAATTTAAATTGTGCATACCCATTAACTAAATTAGAACTGCCTCCCTTGGTATATTGAGTCGTTCCATCCCATTGCGCAGAACTAACAGACCAAGATTTTTTAATCAATTCCGAAACGGGTGTTGGCTCATCTTTACTACAACCAAAAAACATGAAAGCCACAACCGCAATCCAAATAAAATTTTTCATCCTTCATTTATTTACGTTGTAAAATTAAAAATCTTTAGGAATAAAACGGGGTTTGGCACTTTTTATTTAGTTTCGTGCAAATTAAAATAACCGTGCTTACTGAGCTTCCTAATTTCACAAAATCACAATTATCTCTTCGCAATGGGCAAGATAGACCTGAAATTTGGATTGCATTTCAAGGCCTAGTCTACGACATGACCACATCAAAATTGTGGAAAAATGGCAAACATTATGAGCATTGGGCAGGACAAGACTTAACGTCTGAGTTGGCTGACGCTCCGCACACGGCAAACGTATTTGAAAAATTCACGCCAATCGGGAAATTAATATGATTTTAATCGTTGAAAGTGGTTCGACAAAAACCGAATGGCGCTACATTTCCGGCCCTACTCAAGCCTATGAAAGCTTCTTTTCAGACGGTATAAATCCGTATTACCAGTTGGCCGCCGACATCACCGCGGCCCAACGACCTACTTTGGAAAAACTAAGCCAAAAATCTATCCAGTATGTATTTTATTATGGAACGGGTATCGCGGATGAGGGTAAAAGTGAAATAATCAATCAAGTGCTTCGACCATTTGTGGGAGATGCCCAAATCTCGGTAGCAAATGACTTAATTGCCGCAGGCATCTCGTTGTGTGGAAATGAGCCCGGAATTGCTTGTATTTTGGGGACAGGTGCCAACTCGGGATATTTTGAGGAAGGAAAGCTAAAAGAGCAAATTCCACCCCTCGGATTTTGGTTGGGAGATGAGGGCAGCGGAGCGAACCTTGGTAAGCGGCTCGTGCTAACTTATTTACATCATGAACTACCGCTTGATTTACGTGAGTTATTTATTAAACGATTTGGATCATTGAGTAGGCTAGATATATTTGAACACGCCTATCAAAAAGAATTCCCCAATCGCTGGTTCGCAAGCTTTTCTAAATTTCTGTTTGACCACCGTAAACATCCATTTTGTTATGAGCTAATAGAAAAGGCATTTCAAGATTTTTGTCAATTGTATCTTGTTAAGTATGATTCTGCAAAAATGGTGCCCGTGCACTTTACGGGCTCGGTTGCATTTTATTATTCAGACATTCTAAAACGGGTTGTAACGAATTCTGGCCTACGTGTGGGAATCATTAGTGAGGCTCCTATGGCCGGGCTTACGCTTTTTCACAAAAAATTGATTTAGGATTTTTACAAGAAAATGAACCGAGCTTCCGGAATAATTTTTTAAATTGCACATCGCCTAAACACCATCAACAAAACACGCATGACAGCTTCTATGAAGTCCATTGGGACGAAACAAAAAGCATTGAACATCAACTTAGATCGTAGTATCTACGGGTCATTTGCTGAAATTGGAGCTGGGCAAGATGTAGCTGCTATTTTTTTCAAAGCTGGGGGTGCCTCAGGAACCATTGCAAAAACAATTTCCGCGTATGACATGGCCTTTTCTGATGCTATTTACGGAGAGGAAGAGTCAGGTAAATATGTTTGTGAGCCAAGATTAATGAAAATGCTCACGCGTGAATTTAAATTGTTGAAGGTTCGCTTGACTGATACGGCAGATGAAAAACGATTTTTTGCTTTTGCGAATACGGTCTCGGCGTTAAATTATCAAAAAACGAACGATGCGCATGGTTGGATTGGCTTGCGATTTCAACTAAAACCAAATGGGCCGGTAAACAATTTAGTTATCCACGTGAATATGCTGGATAACGACAATATTTTACAACAACAAGCGCTTGGAATTATCGGCGTTAATTTATTGTATGGATGTTTTTTCTTGCATGCAGATCCAGAAAAATTACTTTGTTCGTTGTTGGATGACTTGTCAACTGACCGTATAGAGATTGATATGATTCGTTTTGAAGGCGATGATTTTGCGGATGTTGACAATCGCCTGATGTCCTTATATCTGGTTAAACACGGATTTACACAGGCTGCCGTTTTCGGACCTGATGGAACGGTGATGCAACCTTATAATGCCTTATCTAAAAAACACATTATAGCTATTCGTGGCAGATTTAGGCCAGTGACTAACATATTTTTGGATATGTTGAAGAAAGGCCAAACGCAATTTGAACAAGAATCCGACGTAGATGATGATAAAATTTGCGTGTTATCAGAGCTGACATTACGTAATTTAGAAGATGGGTCCCATCATATAAATGAAAAAGATTTCTTAGATCGCGTAGACATTTTATGTTCTTTAGGTCAAACCGTTCTCATCTCAAATTTTCACGAGTACTTTAAGTTGGTTGCCTACCTATCCCAATTTTCGCCTTTGAAAATGGCATTAATCATGGGTATGCCAAACTTGGAATATATATTCGAAGAGAAACATTATGCCCAAGTAGATGGTGGAATTTTAACCGCGTTTGCTGATTTGTTTGGCCATAATATCAAGTTATATTTATATCCCACAATCGACGATAAAGGGGCGGTTTTGAATTTAAAGACCTTCAAAACTGTGCCACACCTTCGTGGCTTGTTGCACTATCTGCTCGACAACAAAAAGCTGGAAGATATCAAAAAGTCGGATGAAAAGTTGATGAATATCCGCACAGACCAAGTTCTAGCGATGATTCAGCAAGGGCCTGGAGATTGGGAAAAATTAGTCCCTGAATCAGTAGCTAAACAAATTAAGGAGCACGCCTTATTTGGTTTTCCGCAGTAACAAATTATCAGTTTAGCAGCCCATAAAGCGCCAAAAAATTCCTATTTTTGTTGCCCAATTGAACACTAAAAATCACTCAATGGATTATTTAGCAGGCCTTAATGAGCCCCAGCGACAAGCAGTTGAACATATCGATGGCCCGTTAATGATTATAGCAGGTGCTGGCTCTGGAAAAACCCGCGTCTTGACCTACCGAACGGCCCATTTGATCGAGAGGGGTATCGATCCTTTTAGTATTTTATTACTGACCTTTACTAACAAAGCAGCTGGCGAAATGCGCCATCGGATAGAAACTGTGATCGGTTCGCAAGCCAAAAATATTTGGATGGGAACTTTTCACTCCGTTTTTGCTAAAATTTTACGTTTCGAAGGGGCGCGTCTGGGGTATACATCCAATTTTTCTATTTACGATACGGACGATTCGAAATCACTAATTCGTGCGCTGATTAAAGAGCAGAATTTAGATGACAAAATTTATAAAGTCAATTTAGTCCTCAATCGAATTTCTAATGCAAAAAACAGGCTAATTGGTCCCGAACAATACATGGCTAGTTCGGTCCTGGAGCAGGAAGATCGCTTTGCGAAAATTCCGATGCTGGGTCAGGTGTATAAATTGTATTGCCATCGTTGTTTTCAGGCTAATGCCATGGATTTTGATGATCTCTTATTTCAAACTAATATTCTTTTTAGGGATCATTTAGACGTTTTAAACAAATACCAGCATAAGTTTAAGCATGTAATGGTGGA
Source organism: Aquirufa sp. (assembly GCF_964796385.1). Classification (NCBI taxonomy): domain Bacteria; kingdom Pseudomonadati; phylum Bacteroidota; class Cytophagia; order Cytophagales; family Flectobacillaceae; genus Aquirufa; species Aquirufa sp. Next base: position 25,153 of record NZ_CBAUBA010000011.1, read on the forward strand.
TGAGTTTCAAGATACCAATGTGTCTCAATATTTACTCACGAAGAAACTTTCAGCTGTTAATCAAAATATTTGCGTGGTAGGGGATGATGCGCAAAGTATATACGCATTTAGAGGAGCGGATATCCAAAATATCCTGAATTTCGAGCGTGATTACCCTGATTTGGCAATGATTAAATTAGAGGAAAATTACCGGTCAACGAAAGCGATTGTGGCGGTAGCAAACTCGATTATCGCACGAAATAAATCGCAATTAAAAAAAGACGTATTTACGTCAAACGAAGATGGAGACCAGATTGAAATTATTCGAGCAGGTAGCGATAATGAGGAAGGGCGAATCATCGCATCGACTATTCTAGAAACGCGGCAGCGTGATGGACTGATCTGGTCGGACTTTGCTATTCTCTATCGAACAAATGCCCAATCACGTTCTTTCGAGGAGTCACTTAGGCGACTAAATATCAAGTATAAGATCGTAGGTGGATTATCTTTTTACCAACGAAAAGAAATTAAAGATGTGTTGGGCTACCTGCGATTTGTTGTCAATCAACAAGATGAAGAAGCGTTTAAACGTATTATCAATTTACCTAAACGAGGGATTGGCGATACGACAATTGCTAAAATCGCAATTACGGCAGCGGAACAGAATTCTTCTGTTTGGGACATTGTGGCTAATATTCAACAATTTCAAGGGGTTCGTGGGACGGCACCGATTGAGCAATTTGCCGACTTGATTAAGTCCTACAAGTTAATGGTGGAAGTGGATGGAAAAGATGCCTATGAAGTTGCCAGTCATGTAGCAAAAACATCTGGTTTAGTGCGTGAACTTTATGAAGACAAAACGGTAGAAGGGCTTGCACGTTATCAAAACGTTCAGGAATTATTAAATGCCGTCAAGCAGTTCGTAGATTCTGAGGAAAATGAAGACAAATCACTAGCAACCTTTTTGCAATCCGTTTCCTTGCTCACTAATGCTGATACGACAGAAGACCCCAATGACACAGATAAGGTCACATTAATGACCGTCCACTCAGCCAAAGGATTAGAATTTAAACACGTGTTTTTAGTTGGCCTAGAAGAAGACCTTTTCCCAAGTCAAATGATGCTACAGAGTCAGGCCGACCTAGAAGAAGAGCGTCGCTTATTTTATGTAGCGATTACGCGAGCGGAGAAAAAGCTGATGATTTCCTATGCGGAATCGAGGTATCAGTTTGGCCGATTAAAATCTTGTGAACCTAGCAGGTTTATAGATGAATTAGATAGCACCTATTTAAAGATGGCTAAAACACCTGGGAAAAAGGATGTGTCTAATTATCGCCCAGTACAAAAAACAGGGTTTGTTGAAAAATCAACAAATGTCTCAGCGGCTCAATTGATTCAGAAACCCAAGCAAAATACAAATTACCAACACGTTCCTTCGGCTGATTTCAAGCAGTCAGATCCGATGAGTTTACAAGAAGGACAGCGGGTCGAGCATCAAAAATTCGGCTTTGGAATGATTACTAAATTGGAGGTCAATGGGGCAGAACGCAAAGCACACATAAACTTTGAACAAGGAGTGGGGGAAAAAACGCTCTTATTAAGCTTCGCCAAATTGATGATTATTTCTTAGGCGTATAAAATATATGTGCCGGACTAGAAAAACTGGCTACCTCTGAAATGGTACTATACCCTTTTCCGTTTCGGTCAAAAGCTACTGCCTCACCTTGAGGTTCTAAAGCGCTTGGAACTATTTGAGGTTTGCGGCGTAAAGCATCAGCGAGTGATTCCGTTTTTCCTTTTTTCCAATAGTAGATTTCTAGATAATTACGAATAACTACCTCTTCATTAGAAACAGCAATATCCCCTCCTGTGATGTAATACAATTGTTTCAAAATAGTCAAATCGGAGGTTGGCACTGAAAAATTTAACTCTCGGATAAATTCAGCTTGATACAATTTATCTTCCTTACTAAATGAGGCTGCGGGAATACGATATAAATGTTTTCGGTCTTCGCGCTTTGAAATAATAAACATGTCACCCGAGATTTGGTCAACCAAAAGGCACTCTAAATCACGTGATCCATCGGGTAGTTGAAAGTGTACCGTTTGGGTACCATTGATGACACGCGTCAATGGATTAGATAATTGTAAGGAAGGTTCCAAAAAACGATGAATGGAATATACGGATTGATTGCTTGCATTATCACCGATATCTGCAATGTAAATATAGGTTTGGCCCGTTTTGTTTTGCCAGCGCCCCAAGGCCTCCCAATCGCGGTTTCGTAGTCCATTAATCAGAAATTCAACTTTACCTTGACCGTTTTGGCTTACCAAAAAGATACGGTTAATGTCCTCTGAATCATTGATGACCCAGTAAGACCCCGGATTCCTCCAAGACGCTACCATACCAGAGGCCTCATCGAGCTCCATATTAGAAACCTCACCTAAATCCTGCGTAGGCGCAAAATACGTTGTATTTAAATGGGAATCCTTCACGTAGAAAGATTGGCTTAGCCATATCAGAAGGCCCACAAAACCTAACTTTAACTGACCTTGCACCCTCACTTTTTCTTATAGAAATATAAACGAGCTGAAGTGCCTTCCCCAAGGGTATAATAGCCGGATCCGTCAGCTGCAAAACTAACTGCCTCTCCCTGAATTTCTTGGCCCGTTCCATCTGAATTAATCCCAGCATAAGTAACTTTTATAGGCGGCCTTTTCAATGCCGAAGGTATTGACTCTCCTGAACTGCGCTTCCAATAATGCATTTCGAAATAATTCTTAATCAATATCTCCGAATTATCAGCGGATACTGCACCACCAGAAATAAAATTTACCGAAACAACACGTGGATCCGCAATAATGGGTATCGAAAAGCTCAATTCTTGAACGAATTCTGCTTGGACGCGCGCTGATGGAACAACATTTGAGGCGGATATTTTGTAGAGGCGTTTATTATTTTCGCGTTTGGAGACGATAAATATATCTTTGGTTTTTTGATCAATCAAAAGGCATTCCATATCACGAGCTCCATCAGGCAACGTAAATTTCAATGAATTAACTGCCGTAATTTTAGTTGACGTACTCGCATTTACAACCGGTTCCCTAAACCAATAAATCGTGTAATCTGTGTATGCAGCATTATTATCGCCGAAATCAGCCACATAAACGGTTGCTGATCCATCCGATTCTCCCAAAATGGCCATGTCTTCCCAATCGCGATTCGAAGTGCCTGTAAGCTCAAATGCGCGATTTCCTTTTCCTTTATCATCAAAATAATAAAGTACGTTAGGGTTTCCAGAATCATTGTGCGACCAAAAATACCCTGGATTCACACGGCTTGCGGCTAAGCCAGATGCCTCTGATAGTCCTGGATTTTCTACATCCCCTAGGTCAATTGAAGGGAGAAATGTTGCACTTGCAGCGTCCGGTGCGACAGGAACTAGGCTGATATCACACGCATTTAGCAATAAAGAGCTAAAAAATAATAGACTGATTTTAATTAGTCGCTTCTTCATCCGGCTTTTCTTGTGTGGCTACTTTAACATGAACTTTTTTAACACGGCGCAAGTCAACGGATTGCACCTTAAATACAAATTTATCAAATGAAATTTCCTCGCCTGCATTGGGAATTCGAGCAAATAACTCAATCATCATACCGCCTAACGTTTCACTTTCACCTCGTACTTTTTCAAAATAGGTACTATCTAAATCAAAAACTTTACAAAAATCATTCAACGAGGTTTTGGCTTCAAAAACATATGAGGAATCATCGATACGCTTATAATCTTTCGTCTCATCATCAAACTCATCGTTAATCTCACCCACAATCTCCTCGATGATATCTTCCATGGTAACTAGCCCCTCCGTCTCGCCATATTCATTAACTACTACAGCCATATGAACGCGCTTTTCTTGAAAATCATATAATAAATCATCGATTTTCTTATTCTCAGGAACAAAAAATGGTTGGTGCAACAATGAAATCCAATCAAAATTTTCATCTTTATCTACGTGCCTCAGTAAATCTTTAATGTATAAAATGCCTTCAATTTTATCAATTGTGTCCTTAAAAACAGGAACTCGAGAGTACCCATTCTTATTGATTTTATCCATCAACTCATGAAAATCCATCTCCGTGTCAAAAGCAACAATATCACGACGCGCTTGCATTACAGATTTAACGGATGTATTACCAAAATTCAGAATACCACGCAAAATATCTTTCTCTTGTTCGGTTGTATTTTCGTCCGTGGTAATCTCTAAGGCATGATTTAATTCATGCGCGGTCAGCGTATATGATTTTTTTTCAATTCGTTTTTCAATCAAATTTGAAATTGCCAACAAAGATTTTGCTAAAGGCAAAAAGATCAACGTAAAGAATTCAATGAATGGAGAAGTAAAAAGGGCAAACTTGAGGTTATTTTGTTGAGCCCAAACTTTTGGAATCAATTCCCCGAAAAATGTGATAATAAATGTAACCCCAAATAACAAAAACAAAGTGACGACTAATGTTCCCACAGATTGTGGGCCCAAAATCATTTCTGTCAAATAATTAGACAGTGTAATAAAGATAATATTTACAAAATTTATAGCAATTAAAAGGGTTGCAAGTAATTGCTGAGGCTTATCCAAGAGAATACTGACCGCCTTTTCCGCAGATTTATCACTTTCGCGCAAAGCAATACGCTGGTCAGCATTTAAGGAAAAAAAAGCTACTTCTGAGCCGGCCAACAAAGCAGAGAGGCCAAGTAAGGCAAGTAAAATTAGGCCAATGACGAATACCGAAGTGTAGTTGAGCTGAGGCTCAAGAATGGTTACTAATTGAATCGTATAGGGGTCGGCGTCCATGTTATAAAATGCGCATTTGATGCAAATTTAAGAAAAAGGGAATAGAGTCGCCTATTATTCCCTTTTTCTTACATAAAATTTAAAATGGCAAAACATCCCCCTCTTCCATCATCGGCGGAAAGGCAGTCCCACTTGCTGATACGGCATTTCCCAGATTAACAGGTTCTGGCCGTGGTCGGGATTCAGGTGTTTCTCCGGCAGGTCGATCGTTCCGACTGCCGATTAAATTAAGTGAGGTAGCTCGAATTCTATAACCTCTTACTGTTGCACCAGCTTTGTCTTGCCATTCCTCTGAGCGAATTTTACCTTCAATGTAAACCTGATTACCTTTTTTTAGGTATTGCTCAGCAATATTGGCCAAATTGTCCCATAATTCAACACGATGCCATTCCGTCTGTTCGACCCGCTGGCCATCTTTTCCGGTATAAGATTCTGAAGTTGCGATGTTGATGTTCGCAACTTTCATTCCACTAGGCAATGCACGTACTTCTGGGTCCGCACCCAAATTGCCCAAAATAATCACTTTGTTTACTCCTGCCATGGTAATACTGTTTAAAGGTTAGGTTTATGTGAAATTGTTGGCTCAAATGTACCGCTTCTATTAAACAAGCAATTCATGTAAAACCAAATTATCAGTTATCATATTTAAAATCAAAACAGGTTTTCCGCATTTTTCGAAGTCCTGTGCATCCATCCACTGAAAATCCCCGAACATGGCTAGGTCAACAAAATCAGGAACTTGGATTAACCAGGCCCTCGAAAAAATTCGTTGGTGACTTAATAAATGCTTACCCGGAGACCTCAGTTCGGTGGTGGGGAAGGCCAGCAAATCTCCGAAAGGGCCAATGGCTTCAGGAAGCTCACAAAGTTGGCTCGTTTCATGCTGGACAAACTCCCACAGTCCTTGCCAAATATCTTTCTCGTGGCGCATATGCACCAGAACTCTATGTTTTTGAACAACAATGAAATAATTAAAATATCTATTTCGGGGGGCTTTCCCTTTCGATTTGATTGGCAATGTTTGCGTCCGATTAGTAGCGAAAGCCACACATGAAACTCGAAGTGGGCATGTTTCACAAGCAGGCACCGGACTGCATTGCAAGGAACCAAACTCCATAATGGCTTGATTAAAAGTTGCCGCATACGCTCGTGGGATTAAACTTTGGGCTATCTCTGTAAATTGTTTCCGTGCGGAAGAGTGCCTGATATCTGTTTCAATACCAAAATAGCGTGAAAGAATACGAAAAACGTTCCCGTCCACAACGGGGACTGATTCATCAAAAGCAAATGAGGCGATAGCTGCGGCGGTGTACGGACCAATTCCGGGCAATTGCACAAGCTGCTCGTACGTCTGCGGGAACTCGCCATTAAATTTTTCGACCACTAAACGAGCCGTTTTATGCAAATTCCGCGCCCGACTGTAATACCCCAAACCCTGCCAATTACGAAATAATAATGCCTCATCCGCTTTGGCAAGATGATTAATGGTCGGAAAGACATGTACTAATTTATGAAAATAGGGCAACCCTTGTGCCACGCGCGTCTGTTGGAGTATAATCTCAGATAACCAAATCACATAAGGATCTCGCGTTTGACGCCAAGGAAGTTCGCGCGCATTTGCAGGATACCAGGCTAACAAACTCTCAGAAAAGGGATGCAGTGCGTCTTTATTCATCATCTGACTCAAATATACGGTCTACATTCAAAATTTTAATTTTTATTCGAGCTTTTCATTTGCCTCTGTTAAAGAAAAGCCTTACTTTTGTGTCCCTTTTGGAATAAGAGGAAAGCGTAAAATTCAATCAACGATTAACTTAAAGAATTCATTACCGTGACTAAGGCAGATGTAATTGCTGAGATTTCCAGCAAAACAGGGATTGATAAGAAAGATGTTTCTGAAACGTTAGAGAACTTCTTTCAGGTTGTAAAAGACAATTTAGCGAATCAGGAAAACATTTATGTTCGTGGATTTGGGAGTTTTATAAATAAGAAAAGGGCTAAAAAAATTGCTCGTAATATTTCTAAAAATACGTCTATTACTATTGAAGAGCATTTCGTGCCAAGCTTTAAGCCGGCAAAGGTGTTTATAGAACAAGTTAAAACAAGCACTGACCCTGCAAAAGCTTAATTTATTAAGTTAGGTCAATAAAATGAATAAAACGCTTGCGCTCATTTTATGTATTGGCCTGGGATTAAGTGCCCTCATATTTCAATTACCGAAAGGGAATGTGAGTAACAAACCTGGAGAAGTTTCCTCTGGTGAAGCAAATCGTGACGCTGGAAATACTCCAAAAGCTAAAGTCGAGGAAGAAGCTCACGCTACTCCACTGACTCCAAGCCAGCAGAAACAAATAGCTCAGTTAAAAGCTAATTTGACAACAGCAAAAACTGAAGCCCTTCAAGTAGGTGCTTTAGAGAATTTGGCAACAACTTTTATTCAGCTTGACAAATACGACAGTGCAGCTTATTATGCTGCTCAGTTTGCGGACCAGCATCCCGAATTGTCTAACGTTCTGCGTGCAGGACAATTGTATTTTGAAGCACAAACGTTTGCCATTAATGTATCAAAAGGGAAATTAATGGGGGAGAAAGCCCGAAATTATTTTGAAAAAGCGTTAACGCTAGATCCGAATAACCTATTGGTTAAGACGAACATGGCGATGACTTATGTAGATACACCTACACCGATGAAGGGAATTACACTTCTGAGGGAAGTAATTGAACAAGAGCCGACTTTTGTGCCGGCGATTTTCAATTTGGGGATATTAGCCATTAAATCGAATCAGTTTGGCAAAGGCCAAGAACGATTCACACAAATATTGAAGCTGGAACCTACTAACTTTAAAGCCGCTTTAAATCTCGGTTTTTGTTTAGCCCAGTTAGATAAAGAAGTCGAGGCAAAAAAGATCTTAAAACGTGTTCTTACAGAAAGTAAAGATGCGCAAGAGGTCAAAGCCGCGAAAGAATTGCTCGCAGAAATGCAGCATTAAACATTGTTGAGTTCATTTATATGAACTTCTCAAAAAATAGAAAAGCTGAAAGTCAGCTTGGTAAATTATTAAAAACTTAAACGCTAAAAGCTATGCCTTGCGGAAAGAAAAGAAAACGTCATAAGATTTCAACACACAAACGTAAAAAACGTCTTCGTAAAAATCGTCACAAGAAGAAATAGTAACAGCTAACATTCTTCATTTTTAGATTGTAAGACATACCCAAAGACAGGCATTTTATTTAGCAATAAATAGCCTGTTTTTGGCGTTCGCTTACCTGTATATTATATATTTGGGTTTTACGCCTGAATGAACATTCTTCTCGTCAAACATTGTGAGTAATGAACTAATCATAAATTCCACACCCAAGGGTGATCGAATTGCCCTTTTGCATGACAAAAGGATTGTTGAATACCACATCGAACAGTCGGAACCACAATTCTCCGTTGGAGATATTTATATAGGTACGATTAAGAAATTGGTTTCGGGATTAAATGCCGCATTTATTGATATAGGTTATGAAAAAGATGCATTCTTGCACTATCATGATCTTGGGCCAAATTTAGCTACCCTTCAAAAATTCACTCGGGATGTTTTAACCAAAAAAGGTAAAAATGTTCGGATTGAGAATTATAAATTAGAAGAGGAAATTGACAAATTAGGCAAAGTAGAGAAAGTATTAACTCGTGGTCAGTTAGCCCTTGTTCAAGTGGTTAAAGAACCGATTTCCACTAAAGGTCCTCGGTTATCTTGCGATATTTCCATTGCAGGAAGATTCCTTGTGCTTGTTCCCTTCTCTAATGGAGTGAACATATCGAAAAAAATCACGTCCAAAGCGGAGCGTAATCGCTTGCAAAAGCTCATGAGCTCCATTAAACCCAAAAACTATGGTGTCATTGTACGGACCGTAGCCGAAGGGAAGGCCGTTGAAGAAATGGAGCGTGACTTGAAAGAGTCTATCGCGAAATGGGAGGACGGAATCAAAAAATTGGTAGACGCAAAACCGGCCGACCGGATTATCGGAGAGATGAGTCGGGCTACCTCCATGTTACGCGATTTATTGAATAATGACTTTGATAACGTCATTGTGGATAGCCCAGATTTATACAATGAGGCCAAAGAATATGTCCACAACGTCGCTCCAGAAAAAGAGAAAATCGTTAAGCTCCATACCGGAAAAACAAAATTGTTTGAACAAGTAGGTATTGAAAAACAACTTAAAATGTTGTTTGGCCGCTCTGTTTCACTTCCTGCTGGTGGGTACCTTATCGTAGAGCATACAGAGGCACTCCATGTAATCGATGTGAATTCTGGAAACAAATCCAATTCAGAAGATGACCAAGAAGCCACTGCTTTAAGTGTAAATAGAGAAGCTGCCAAAGAAATTGCGCGGCAATTACGTTTACGTGATATGGGTGGCATTATTGTTATCGACTTCATTGACATGAAAAAAGCGGATAATCGCAAGATGATCCAAGACATCATGCGCGATGAAATGCGTGGCGACCGTTCAAAATACACAATCTTACCATTAACCAAATTTGGATTGATGCAGATTACACGCCAACGGGTTCGTCCTGAAATGAACGTGTCTACGCACGAAACTTGTCCAAGTTGCGCAGGAACTGGCAGTATTACGGCCAGCATTGCTGTATCTGAAATTATCGCCCAGCATGTCGAGCATCTAGTAACAAAGCAGAATGAGAAAAAATTAACCTTATTGGCTCATCCATTCTTGTCGGCTTACTTTACCAAAGGTTTCCCATCGATTCGGATGAATTGGTTTTTGAAATACAAAACATGGATCTCCATTATGGAAGACTCCTCATTTGGCATTACAGAATTTAAGTTCTTAAACCAAAATGGAGATGAAATTGAAATATCATCTTAAGTGTTTTTTACTACTGATTAGTTTACTACCATTGGCCTTCAACATGCAAGGTCAATGGTGGAAATTAACTGAAGAGGCTGAAAAAGAACGTTCCAAAGGGATGCTACTTCTTACCGCCGAAGTGCAAATTGAGGCAACTACTGCCATCAATCAAATGTACAACTTTCACTTCCCCGAAGCTGAACGCGAATTCAATTACCTAAAAGTCAAATACCCCAAACATCCCCTACCCGATTTCCTTCTCGGCCTTATGCAATGGTGGAAAATTGTACCCAACACCAAAAGTGAAGTATACGATGAGCGACTAATCCAATACATGGATAGTAGCATTGAAAAAGCAGAGCTTATTTGGGACGAAACAGAAAACCCTGAAGCCGCTTTCTTTATGGCTGCAGCTTATGGATTCAAAGGACGATTACATGCAGAAAGGAAGAATTGGACTCGAGCTACATTAGCCGCCAAAAATGCCTTGAAATACCTCGAATATTCACGAAATTTTTCCGACTTCAGTCCTGAGCTCATGTTTGGTGACGGCTTGTATAATTATTATTATCATTTTATTAAGCAAAATTTTCCCTTGTTAAGGCCCGTACTTTGGCTATTTCCAAAAGCCAATAAACTACAGGGAATCAAACAATTAGAACAAGTAAGCTACCAAGCTTTTTATACCCGAACCGAAGCGCGTTATTTCTTATTGCAAATTTATGCCATGGAAAATATGGCAGATAAGTCATATGACATGGCTAAATACACGCACGAAAATTTTCCGGAAAATCCATTTTTTCATCGGTATCATGCGCGGGCAGCTTTTATGGTGGGCAAATTAGACGAAGCTGAGGAACAAGCCAAATCAATCCTTGATCGCATCGAAAAACACCAAGTCGGCTATGAAGGAGTCTCCGGACGATATGCCAGCTATATCCTTGGATATTATAATTTATATGTTTTTAAAAACACGATTGAAGCGAAAAAACGCTTTTTGCAGTGCCTGGAATTCAGCAAGCAAACGGATGGAATGGAATCGGGCTACTATTGGGCCTCCGTTTTGGGCCTTGCACGTATCGCTTTTCAAGAATCAAATTATGATTTAGCTGTCAGCTATTGTAAAGAAGTATTAGACAAGGCAGATAAAAAATCAGCCCAACATACCGAAGCAAAAAAGCTCCTATCAGAATCAAAAAAGGCAAGAAGAAGGCAAAAATAGGTACGATATTTGCGTATCTTTGGGGCTGAAAATCGACTATGAAAGCGGAATTAATTAAAAAGTATTTTCCCGAAATTACGGAAACACAATTCCAGCAGTTCGAACAATTGTTCCCCTTATATGAAGAATGGAACGAAAAAATCAACGTCGTTTCCCGCAAGGACATCGATAACTTAATGATGCATCATGTGTTGCATTCATTGGCAATCGCCAAATTCATACAATTTAGACCAGGCACGGAAATATTAGACGTAGGTACTGGAGGTGGATTTCCCGGTATCCCATTAGCAATCCTATTTCCTGCATGTACATTTTTGCTAGTTGATAGTATTGGTAAAAAAATAAAAGTTGTCGAAGGTGTCACAGAAGGACTTGGATTAACAAATGTACAGGCCCAACATATCCGTGCAGAAGATGTAGATCAAGACTTTGAATTTATTGTTAGTCGGGCCGTCACACGCCTAAGCCCTTTTTTCTATTGGGTACGAAATAAAATTAGTCCCAACCATTTTCATTCGAAAAAAAACGGTTTAATCTTGCTTAAAGGAGGCGATTTAAAAGAAGAAATTGAGGAATTAGAACGCAAAACAAAAGTTGTCAAACTTCCTTCTTATTTCGAAGAGCCATTTTTTGAAACGAAAAAACTCGTATACGTTCCTATGTAATTTATTGATATGGAGTCAATTTCAGTAGCTTTATGTACGTATAACGGGGAAGAATTTCTACCCAAACAGCTTGATTCAATCAAACAACAAACATGCCAAGTGCATGAGCTTATCGTTTGCGATGATGGATCACGCGACGCGACGCTTACGATATTAGAGAAATTCAAAGACTCTGTTTCTTTTCCCGTACACATTCACCAAAATAGCAGCAATTTAGGAAGTAGTAAAAATTTTGAGCAATGCCTCCAAAAATGTTCAGGAGAAATCATTTTTTTATGTGACCAAGATGATGTTTGGATGCCAAACAAAGTAGAAATAATGCGCGCGTACTTTCAGCGAAATCCTACTCAGGATGCCGTTTTTTCGAATGCTCAGATAATTGATCAACGCGGGCTAAAAACCGGGAATACGTCTTTTAATCAAATAGAATTTAATCAGGAGGCACAGGCCAAATGGCTTGCAGGTGGATCATTTGAAATCCTGTTAAAAGGATATGTAGTCACGGGAGCTACTATGGCTATACGAAAAAATTGTTTGCCCGATTTGATACCCGTTCCAGATATTATCCCCGAATTAATCCATGATGGATGGATGGCGCTTAAATTGGCTATACATAATCAAATCGGGTATATAGCTGAGCCTTTGATTCAGTATCGGGAACATGAAAGCCAGCAAGTCGGATTGAAGGCGAAAAATGAGCGCGTTTCTTTAGTAGATCGATTCACTCGAACCAGAGATGATAAACTATCACGGATTGAGAAAAAATATCAGGATGCAAAAGCGCTCTATTTATATATATCCTCCTTACCTAATATCCCTGCTGACGTAATCGAAAAAATTGAACATAGGCATGAATTTTATTCCATGCGCGCACAATTACCAGCAAATCGATTGAAAAGAATACCCCCAATTTTAAAATATGTACTTGCAGGCTCATATAAAAAATTGGAGGGCGGGAAATGGTGGAGACCCATTTTAGGTGATTTATTTGAATAGCATGCAACAAGTAGCAATCGTCATTCCTGTCTATCAAGCAAAGCTTTCCAAAAATGAGCAGATTTCGTTGCGTCAGTGCCAACGAGTTTTAGGAAAACATCCATTAATTATTGTTGCACCACACCAACTAAATACAGATTTTCTCACTGAATACATCGACGCCTACACAGTTATTCGATTCCCTGACACCTACTTCGTAAGCCCAAAGACTTATAATCATTTACTGGTTAGTGAGGCATTTTATCAAGCATTCATCGAATTTGAATATATACTGATTTACCAATTAGATGCCTACGTATTTGAAGATCAATTACTTGCCTGGTGCAAGAAAGGGTATGACTATATAGGAGCACCTAAATTAAAAAAGGCCCATTTTACAGGTGAAAGTACCCTATTACATGAGCCAATACTAATGAATGGTGGATTATCGTTGCGAAATGTCAAATCACTACTTCGCTACATTAGATACTATGGATATTTTTTCAATGAATGGAAAGCAAACGAAGATGCCATGTTCTCGTTCGCACAACGTCGCTCCTATCCCTTTAGGTGGCTTTTGAAATTACCAAATTGGCAGGACGCACTCGCGTTCTCTATTGAAAAAAATCCTGAAATTGGTGTAAAATTGCTTGGCGGGGCCTTGCCATTTGGGTGTCATGCGTGGGAAAAATATAGCCCAAGCTTCTGGCAAAAACACATTCGCTAAATTATGCGAGCGTTTGAAAATATTCTTTTAATGGGCGAACTTGTCTTCGTGAAATTGAAATCACTTCCTCATTAACCAAACGTATCGTTTTTTGTGATTTGAAATCAATGTGCACAATGGCTGAAGGGTTAATCAAAGCAGATTTAGAAGGGCGAATAAAACCATCCTCGCTTAGCAAATTCGCAAAATACTTTAGCGTACGACAAGAAAGAATTTTACGGCCGTCTTTCAGGAAAAAATTAGAATAATTCCCTTCACCGCGAATGAATAAAATATCAGAGGAGGGAATGCTTAAAGTGCCCAATAAAATTGTACTTAAAACTTCTTTTTCGTTGACCTCCATAGCTTAACAAATGTTAATTTTCAAATCAAATTTAGATTAAAGTGAAAGGGGAAATGAGAAGATTTGTGTTATTTGTGTTATTGTTGTATTTAATGTTTAAAATCACTTATTAAAAGGTAAAACAAAATATATTTATAATACGTATAAACATATTTATATCCATCAAGCATAAATTGAATAGGTAAAACCTAAATTGAAATATAGCCAAAAACGTAATAAACGGGACACTAATTAAAGGATTTAAATGCTACATTTAAACTCAAAAAAACAGCCATAAATATATGAAAACAAGGAGATTTGGAAGAACAGAATGGAACGTAAGTGAAATGGGCTACGGAATGTGGGGACTGGCAGGATGGACGGGCTCAGATATAGAAGAAGTTACTAAATCATTAGACCATGCTGTATCACTTGGATGTAATTTCTTTGATACGGCTTGGGGGTACGCAGAAGGGAAAAGTGAACAAATTTTAGGCGCATTGGTTAAGCGTCATTCAGACACCAAAATATATGCTGCAACAAAAATTCCTCCAAAAAATTTTACGTGGCCTTCTAAATCTGGATTTCTTTTAAAAGACTGCTTCCCGGCAAACCACATTGTTGAATACACCGAAAAAAGCTTAAAAAATCTAGGGGTTGAGCAAATTGACCTACAGCAATTCCATGTTTGGGAAGATGCGTGGGCGAATCAGGATGAGTGGCAATTAGCGGTTGAAAAGCTAACAAAAGAAGGGAAAGTTGCTCATTGGGGCATATCTGTGAATCGGTGGGAGCCAAATAATTGTTTAGAAACATTGAAGACAGGTCATATTTCATCCGTACAAGTGATTTATAACATTTTCGATCAAAACCCAGAGGATTTACTTTTCCCTCTTTGCAGAGAATTAGATGTCGCCATTATTGCACGTGTACCTTTTGATGAGGGCACTTTAACGGGAACCATGAACTATGACACTAAATTCCTCGCAGACGATTGGAGGTCGACCTATTTTGTTCCTGAAAATTTAATTTCCAGTGTTGATCATGCGAATGCACTAAAGCCGCTTATTCCTGAAGGTATGGATATGCCCGAAATGGCATTACGATTTATCTTATCAAACCCAGATGTGGGAACAATTATACCGGGCATGCGCAAGACAAATCACGCAGCAAATAACATTGCCAGTTCAGATGGAAAGGGGTTGCCAACAGATTTACTTAACAAATTAAAACTTCACAGATGGGATCGCGAGCCTACTGAATGGTCCCAGTAGCCTGAACAAATAATTCTTTGAGTTTTGGCTCTTCACGAAATCCCGATGTTTTTTGCAGTAATTTGCCCTGGCGGAATACGATAAAACTTGGGATTTCATCTATTCCATACGCCTGAAGTATGGACTGATTGCCGTCGGCCTCCACTTTTAGGACAGTCACTTTCCCTTTAAACTCCCCTGCCAATTTATCCACAAAAGGCATCATTTTTAAACATGGAGCGCACCATTTGGCATAAAAATCAATTACGACCGCATCATTATCTTTAACTAATTTTTCAAAATCAGTCAAACTCCAAGCAGCATCATGCTTAACAGCTGGAACTCCTTCTAATGGCTTCATTTTGGTCGTCCATTTCAAATATCCACCCTGTAACTCGGTTACTTGAAAACCTTTGGCTCGCATCACTTCAGCAGCTTGTGCAGAACGCCCACCCGAAAGGCAATAAATGAGCACAGGCTGGCTCTTGTCCAGTTTATCTATTTCCTGAGCAAAAGAATCAGACCGAAAATCGATATTTTGCGCTTTAGGTAAATGGCCTCCACCAAACTCACCAGACGTACGTACATCTAACAATGTAGCCTTAGGCAATTCCGTGATTTTGGCTGAAAAGGATTCAACATCAACGACTTGAGCTTTAACAGTAAAACAAGAGAAGGTTAAAAACAGGATTAGAAAGGAATAATTTTTCATTTTGAAAGGAAGCAAGGTTATATAATCATGATTAAACACAAATTCATCTAAAATTATCCAGATTTTGCGTTATTTTGCAAGGCAATTTAAGCAATTACATCGTAATCATTTATTCACACTAACAATAAAAAGATGAGTGCAATACAGTACGTACACGCCAGACAAATTTTAGATTCACGCGGAAATCCAACAATCGAAGTAGATATTAAGACGGAAGACGGTGCTTTTGGTAGAGCGGCAGTTCCTTCTGGAGCTTCAACTGGTATCCATGAGGCTGTTGAACTTCGTGATGAAGATAAATCAGTATACGTTGGCAAAGGCGTTTTAAAAGCTGTTGAGAATGTTAACAGAGCTATTGCTGAAGAATTATGGGGCTTAGAAGTTTCTGAGCAAAACATGATTGACCGTTTAATGATTGAATTAGATGGTACGTCAAATAAAGGCAAATTAGGAGCAAATGCTATTTTAGGTGTTTCAATGGCCGTTGCGAAAGCTGCTGCACAAGAAGCAGGATTACCTTTATATCGTTACATTGGTGGAGTTAATGCCAATACATTACCAGTTCCCATGATGAACATCCTGAATGGTGGATCACATGCCGACAACTCAATTGACTTCCAAGAATTCATGGTAATGCCTGTGAAAGCGGAGTCGTTCTCACATGCGTTGCGTATGGGTACGGAAGTTTTTCACGCGTTGAAAGGTGTGTTAAAATCAAAAGGATATTCGACAAACGTTGGCGATGAGGGTGGTTTTGCGCCGAACATCAAATCAAACGAAGAGGCAATCGAAATCGTATTGCAATCCATCGAGAAAGCGGGTTACAAGCCAGGTGAAGAAATTTTCATCGCCATGGATGCCGCTGCTTCTGAATTCTATGATGAGAAAACAGGCCTTTATACATTCAAAAAATCGGATGGCAAGCAATTGAATAACATGGAAATGGCTGCTTATTGGAAAACTTGGGCAGACAAATATCCTATTATTTCAATCGAAGACGGTATGGCTGAAGATGATTGGGCTGGCTGGGCTGAGCAAACTAAATTAATAGGCTCTAAATGCCAGTTAGTTGGCGACGATTTATTCGTCACAAACGTAAAGCGCTTACAAGAAGGTATCGAAAAAGGAGTAGCAAACGCGGTATTAGTTAAGGTAAACCAAATTGGTTCATTAACTGAAACAATTGATACGGTGAACTTAGCGAAACGCAATTCATACAAAAACATCATGTCACACCGTTCAGGAGAGACGGAAGATGCGACAATTGCCGACTTAGCTGTTGCGCTGAATACGGGTCAAATCAAAACTGGTTCTGCGTCTCGCTCTGACCGTATGGCTAAATACAACCAATTGATTCGTATTGAGGAAGAATTAGGGGCAAATGCCTATTTCCCAGGATTGAACTTCTAAGAAATAATGAATTTTGTCAAAAGGCTTTTTTGGGGAGAATATCGCTTTTATTCGATTTCAACAAGCGTCCTATTTGTTTGGATGTTTATCTTGGATTCGAATGACCTGACAATACAATATCGTTTGTGGAGTGAGTTAAGTGATATGAAAGCTGAAAAAGCCTTTTACCAACAAAAAATCAAAGAATTAGAAAAGGAAAAACGAATGGTTATCGGGAATCCGGCACTGTTGGAAAAATACGCCCGCGAAAAATACCTCATGAAGAAACCGAAACAGGACATCTTTGTGATTGTCGACGAGGCAAACCAACCCATTGAATAACAATAAGCCCTTCTATTGAAGGGCTTATTGTTATATTTTAATATCCTTACTAGATATCGCAGCTTTCTCAGCAGGATTACCTTTCCAGATACTCCAAGGATCTGTTTTTTGACGGGTGAGATTTGCTCCCATGGCGATTAATGTGCCCTCTCCAATGATTGTCTGATCTCGAATTGTTGCGTTAACACCTATGAAACTATATTCACCTACATGGCATCCACCTGACAAAACCACATGTGATGTAAAGAATACGTGATCCCCAATCGTACCATGATGACCAATGTGATTCCCAGACCATAACACGACATTATTCCCAATTTTCACATAAGGCTGAATCGTATTATCTTCTAAAATGAAACAATTCTCCCCTATTTGATCCGTTAATACGGTCGCATGAGAGCTGATATAGGAAATGTACGAATACCCCTTTTCCAAGCCTTGCTCATATACACGCGCTCGAACGCGATTCATATTTTTTTCCGTCAAAGGTGCAAAAAATTTGAACTCCGAAGGCGAATAAATTTCTTCTACTGTCTCAAATGGAACCAAAGGTAATCCATGAAATGTAGGCTCTTCAATGTAATCTTGCTCAACCGTAAAGGCAACTACCTCATGATCTGAGTCATGCTGCAAATAATAAAGAGCCAGTTCGGCGGTTTTGGTATTCCCAAAAATAACAACTTTAGCCATAAATGATTTTAAAACAAATAAAGGTAAAAATTCAAATGATAAAATTGATAAAATCCCAATTTGATATTTATCAAATGGTCATTAATCAAATTTTACGGCTTAAAACAATGGTACTCCCGTCATTTCCTTCGGCTGAGGCACACCCATTAATTTTAGAATAGTAGGTGAAACGTCGCCTAATTTACCATTATTTAATGTCGGGTGAAATTCGTTATCCACCAAGATACACGGTACTAAATTCGTAGAATGCGCTGTGTTAGGTGAACCATCCTCATTCATCATTACATCCGCATTTCCATGGTCCGCAATGATGATGAATGAATATCCATGCGCCAAACCTTCCTTTACAACAGCCTCCGCACACGCATCCACAGTTTCAACGGCCTTAACAACCGCCTCAAAAACACCAGTGTGGCCAACCATATCCGGATTTGCAAAATTCAAACACACAAAATCAACTTCTTCTTTTTCTAATTCTGGAATTAGGGCATCCCGTAAATCAGCTGCCGACATCTCGGGCTGCAAATCGTATGTGGCAACTTTAGGTGAATTGCGCAATATATTTTCTTGCCCTTTGAACAATTGCTCGCGACCACCAGAGAAAAAGAACGTCACATGTGGATATTTCTCCGTCTCAGCAATCCGAATTTGCTTTTTACCAGCACCTTCCAAGACCTCTCCCATGGTCATCGGTAAATTCGAATCATTGAAAATCACGTTCACATGTTGGAATTCTTTGTCGTATTCTGTCATCGTCAGATAGTACAAATCCAATTTGTGCATATTTTCCTCATGAAAATCTCGCTGCGTTAACGCTTGTGTAATTTCACGACCACGATCCGTGCGGAAATTGAAACAAATAACCACATCACCAGAAGCTATTTTTGCCAACGGTTTTCCTGTAGCATCCGTAGCAATGATTGGCTTAATAAATTCATCTGTCACCCCAGCATCATAACTTGCTTGAATAGCCCCTAAAACATCTTGAGTTGGCGCACCTTCCGCATCCACCATGGCATGATAAGCCAATGCAACTCGTTCCCAGCGATTATCGCGGTCCATCGCAAAGTAACGACCTGTCACTGAGGCGACGGCAGTTCCTGTTTTTTGGGTATGATTAACTAAATCGGTCATGAACTTCATCCCTGATTTCGGATCCGTATCGCGGCCATCCGTAAATGCATGAACAAAAACTTTTGTCAAACCCGCTTCTTTTGCGGACGTCAACAACGATTTCAAATGTTCAATATGGGCGTGTACACCTCCATCTGAAACCAATCCCATGAAGTGAACTGATTTGTTTTCTTTTTTCGCATATTCAAAAGCCTTAGCTAACTCAGGTTCTTGACCTAATGTATTTTCGCGAACAGCTTTGTTGATGCGTACCAAATTCTGATAAACCACACGCCCTGCACCCAAATTCATGTGTCCTACTTCGGAATTACCCATTTGGCCTTCTGGCAAACCTACTGCTTCTCCAGATGCTTCCAACTTTGAATGTGGGTATTTTGTATATAATGAATCAATAAACGGGGTCTTTGCCGCATCAATAGCTGAAACTTTTGGGTTGGTAGCGATTCCCCAACCATCTAAAATCATGAGTACAACTTTCTTATTCACAGGTTATCATTTAGTATATCGTACAAAAATAGCCAAAAAGCTATAAACGCATGCGCATTTGCTTGGCTAATGCCAAAATATCATTCCCTTCAATAATTTTTTTAGTCGAACCAAAAATGGAAACTTCCAACATCGCCTCGCCTAACTCTTTTAGCGTACAAGCTATATGTGGAGCCAACATATTCAAAATCGGGAAGACCCAATTAATATATTTATAGAATGGTAAGGCATTTTTCAATCCGGGAGTTGGCTTAATCATCGCAGGTCTAAATGAATAATAGTCTCCAAAACCCAATTTAGATAGGTCATTTTCAGTTTTTCCTTTCACACGTGCCCACGCCAATCGCCCTTGCTCTGTCGAATCAGTTCCTGCCCCCGAAATATAGCTAAACGACATATTCGGGTTTTCTTCTTGTAATACGTGCGCAAATCCTAGTGTCAAGTCATACGTTTTTTGCTTATACTCCTCGGCATTCATCCCCACAGAGGAAACGCCAAGGCAAAATAAACAGGCATCATAGCCTTTAATAGCTTTGCGCATTTCTTCAGGTTTCAAAAAATCAGTAAGTAGATATTCTTTGACCTTTGGATGATCCACTCCGCAAGGTTTGCGGTTGATGACTAAGATTTGGCTAACAAAAGGAGATTTGATCGCCTCATGTAACACACCTTCGCCTACCATACCGGTAGCACCTGTAATGATTAATTGCTTTTGTAAATTTTCCATTGTAGACTTGAATAATATTTAAAACCTATTTATGACTTCGAGAAGAAATTTCCTCCAACAAGCCGGAATGGCAACAGCTGCGAGCAGCCTTTTACCTAATGCAAAAACTTCTATGACCTTTGTTCACCACGTCTTGTTTTGGGCCAAAAACCCAGGCAATGAAGCAGAAAAAACACAATTATTGGCCGCTTTAAAACAATTAGGCACTTTGCCAATGATACAAATGGCGCATGTAGGTAGACCAATTGTAACGGAATTCGACAAAGGAGCCACGGATGGAAGTTATACTTTTTCTGTCGTTTTAGTATTCGAAAATGCAGCGAAAGAATCTGAATATTTGTACCACCCGTTGCACAAGAAGTTCATTGATGCCAACAAACACCTGTGGGGAAAAGTTCAGGTTATTGATTCCGAATTGATTTAAATTAGTCAAAAAACGAATTGACACTTCCATGGAGAGGCCCTACATTTAGGGCATGAAACCACGTACCCGGAAATTATATCAATTAGTTCGAGCTAAATTACGCTTAGATGGGATGAAATTCATATACTGGCTTCAGGCGGAGATGAAAGAATCTACGCAGGAGTTTAGTAGTAAGGATTTTGTGCATCAAACGGTTGCCGAGGCAAAAAGCGAGCTCATTAAATGGATGTTTATTTTTTGGGTGGGTCATGGAACGGCGATTTTTATGATCGGCGCATTAGTTATAAAAAACTGATAAATCATGCGTTATTCAAATATTGAATTGTACATGGATACGTTTAGTCCTAGATTTGCTACATGGAAGCGAAATCAATTCAATTGTATCAATTAGCGCATAAAAAACTCCACTTAGTGGAAAAAGATGCCATGGAATTTGTAGACCTAGTTCAGGGAACTATTGAGGAGCGAACTGATGAGTTGGTGACCAAGGAATATTTGAACATAAAGTTGATGGAGTTAGAAATCAAGATGGTTAAATCTGAAAAAGCACTTATTATGTGGATGTTTTCATTTTGGATAGGCCAACTTGCCGCAATGTGGGGCTTTCTCTATCTATTCCTAAAACATTAGGCTTTTCGTTTTGCGAGCACAAACATCCCGATGACGGAAATGAGTAACATTCCGAGGCTCGCGACATCTTGCCAACGGAGCATTTCGGGGTGATTAAGCAAATTGGCCCACGAAGCCGCCTGCATCCCAGTCCACAAGGCAATCAGCGTCCGAGGTAACATACCCAGCGTGCCACCTACGAAAAATTGACGTAAAGGAACTCCCAAAAAAGCCATTAACGCATTTGTAATAGCAAAAGGAAAAATCGGAGATAGTCGAGCCAAAAATACCCAAGCAAAGGATTGCGCCTGTACATTCTCAAGAAAATCAGCCACTTTAAACTTGACACGAATCAATTCAATTAGCGCATCTCCTTTCATTTTTCTAGCCAAAGCATACCCAAGTAAGGAGGCAACGGCGTAAGCAATAATCAAAGGAAATAATCCCGACCAGCTCCAGACATAACCCGTGAACATAGCGAAAAAGGTCGTAGGGCATAAGGCAAGTCCCATGATGAAAACCGCACTAATCCAGAATAATACGAATTCTACTAACGAAAAACTTGCAAAAAAACTCGGGTTAGCGAGGGCAAAATAACCCAACAACATACTTGAAAGAACAGGTAGAGCACCCATCCAAATTAAGTATAACGTTTCAAGAAGGATCCGACGGTTGATGGGCATAAGGCCAACAAAGATACGCTTCTTTTCATAATCCAAGCCCTTTTACCTACCTTTGCAGGGCATTTTGCCCATTAAAAATACGTCCATGGAAATCGCAATCATCAAATACAATGCCGGGAATGTGCAGTCGGTCATGTACGCCATGGACAGAATTGGGGTAAAATACACCTGGACAGACGACGAAAAGTTGATTGAATCTGCTGATAAAGTCATCTTTCCCGGAGTAGGCGAAGCGAGTACGGCGATGGCCTATTTACGTGAAAAGGGTTTGGATCAATTGATTCCTAAATTAAAACAACCTGTCTTGGCCACCTGTATTGGCATGCAATTGTTATGTCGTGACTCTGAAGAAAATAACACGACGTGCATGGGGGTTTTTGATGTTTCTGTTAAACGATTTATTAGCCCTGATTTAAAAATTCCACATGTGGGTTGGAATTCCATTCAAGCTTATGGTGAAAATCCCCTGATGGAAGGGCTCAAAAATGATGAATATGTATATTTTGTGCATTCATTTTATGCCCCTATAAACCCATATACATCAGCTGCTTGTGCATATGTGCAACCGTTTTCTGCCATGATGCAGAAAGACAATTTCTACGCGGCACAATTCCATGCAGAAATTTCAGGATTGGTAGGTCAAAAAATCATTCAAAACTTCTTAGCGCTTTAATCTATGTTTCAACTCATTCCAGCCATCGATATTATTGGAGGACAATGCGTTCGATTAACGCAAGGGGATTACCAACAAAAGAAAGTTTATAGTTCTGACCCATTAGAAATTGCCAAAGCATTCGAAGGAGCTGGCATCCAACGATTGCATTTAGTTGATTTAGACGGAGCCAAAGCAAAAGAAATAGTCAATGCAGCCGTTTTAGAGCGTATTGCTTCGAATACATCGCTACATATTGATTTTGGCGGAGGCGTACAATCCGATGAAATGATTGACCGAGCTTTTTCGGCCGGTGCAGCACAAATTACCGCAGGAAGTATTGCCGTGCGGAATCCGGAACTCGTTCATAGTTGGTTTAAAAAATATGGCCCCGATAAAATAATCTTGGGTGCAGACGCACACCACGAGCAAATCGCAGTGTCTGGTTGGCAAGAAAATTCAAATATTTCCATTTATAATTTTTTGACCGATTATCAAGCTTCAGGTGCTCAATACGTCATTTCAACAGATGTAGCGAAGGACGGTTTATTACAAGGGCCGAGCTTTGATTTGTATGAAAAAATCCAGGCTAATAACCCCGGATTAAATATTATTGCGAGTGGTGGGGTTGCCAACATGCAGGATTTGGAACAATTACGCGAAATGAATTTATTCGGTGTGATTGTTGGCAAAGCCTTTTATGAAGGCCGCATTACACTTGAAGATTTAGCCACTTTTGCCAAAGAATCTCTATGCTAACGAAACGAATTATTCCCTGTTTGGATATTAAGGAAGGTCGGACTGTGAAGGGGACCAACTTCATTGATTTGCGTGATGCGGGAGATCCTGTGGAACTGGGGGCTTTGTATGCGGAACAAGGGGCAGACGAATTAGTCTTTTTGGATATTACTGCAACTGTAGATAACCGGAAGACCTTAGTCAATCTAGTTCGTGAAGTTGCGCGTCATGTGAATATACCCTTCACCGTAGGTGGCGGAATAAGTAGCATCGAAGATGTTTCAGCCTTATTAAATGCTGGCGCCGATAAGGTTTCCATTAACTCTTCGGCGGTTCGTCGGCCTCAATTAGTGGATGAATTAGCCATGCAATTTGGTTCTCAATGCATCATTGTAGCGATTGATACCCGTTTTGTAGGTGGGAAAAATTGGGTACATACACACGGCGGGAGGAAAATCACTGAAATTCAAACCTTGGCTTGGGCCAAAGAAGTGGAATCGCGCGGAGCAGGAGAAATCCTTTTGACCTCCATGGATGCTGATGGGACCAAAGCAGGTTTCGCAAATGAATTGACGAGTCAGATTTCATTACAATCCTCGATTCCCATTATTGCCTCGGGTGGAGCGGGCAAGATGGAACATTTTTATGAGGTTTTTACGGAGGGGAAAGCGGATGCCGGTTTGGCAGCGAGCATATTCCACTTCAAGGAAATTGAGATTATCGAATTGAAAAAATACTTAGCGAACAAAGGAATTCCCATGCGGATATACTAATTTAACCCTTATGAGTTTAGAACCAGATTTTTCAAAAGGCTTAGTTCCCGCTATCATTCAAGATGCGAGCACCCTAAAAGTGCTTATGCTCGGGTACATGAACGAAGAAGCCTATACCAAAACACGTGCAGAAAATCGAGTAACCTTTTTTTCTCGCTCAAAAAATCGCTTATGGACCAAAGGTGAGGCGTCTGAAAACTATTTAGATGTGGTCAATATATCCATTGATTGTGATCAAGATACCATTTTGATTCAAGCGAAGCCAGCAGGGCCAACTTGCCATTCGGGAACAGATACCTGTTTTAATGAATCAAATGTTGATAATGCGGCGTGGTTAGATCACTTGAAGCACATTATTCGATCACGTAAAAGCGCATCGGCAGATACGTCATATACGGCTTCCTTATTCGATGCGGGCACGCACAAAATTGCTCAAAAAGTTGGTGAAGAAGCAGTCGAATTGGTCATAGAAGCCTTAATGAAAAACGATGATTTGTTCAAAGGGGAAGCAGCTGATTTAATTTTCCATTTATTGGTTTTATTGGAAGACCGAGGAATTGGGTTAGAAGAAATCGTTAAGACATTACAAGCTAGACATCAGAAATAACATGATTGGATTTATTATTCGCTATATCATAATTGCCGGAGTGGTCATGATTATACCTCGATATTTGAAAGGAATCACCGTAGATGGATTTACAACGGCATTAGTAGTCGCGCTAGCTATGGGATTTTTGAATTCCTTCGTTAAACCTATTTTGAAAATTATCAGTTTGCCAATAACCTTTATGACACTTGGGTTATTTTCACTGGTAATTACCGTAGGAATGGTTTATTTGGTTGAAGTATATGTTCCTGGCTTTAAGGTAAGCGGATTCATTGCTCCTCTAATCTTCAGCTTCGTGGTTGGATTTACAAATTCGGTGGTGGGGATGATAACCAAGTAAATTACAAAGGAACACCGTTTTGGAATGTAATTTCGGTAGCTAAGCCCATGGCGCTGAAACGAAAAGCAATTGATTTTGCTTGCGATGGTTTTTGTTGGCATTGCGGCCCCGGCTCCAAAAAGTATACATAATATTCTTGATTCCGATCAGCTAGTTGTTGCAAGTCAGGCTTACCCAAAATATCATCTATATTGTTTGAAGTGGCGGCTTGAAAATTCATTTTATGCGCTTTTAACCAGGCAATTTGTTGGCCACGCTTTCCACCACATGCCCCCCGATCTTGCTTAAATGCTTCCGCATCAAAACCTGTGAGGTCTGGCTGATGCGTACAAGCGCTAAATAATAGAGCAAAGATGAACAAAATGAAATACTTCATATGATTGAGTTAGAGCACAAAAGTAAAGAAATGTCAGTAAATTGAACCATTAAATTCAGCGCGTGAATATTTTAATTTGCCCAGATAAATTCAAATCATCCTTAACGGCTCAAGAAGCGGCAGAAGCACTAGCCAAAGGAATTTTAACCAAACGGAAAAATTCTGTAATCCAAATCGTTCCACTCGCAGATGGTGGTGAGGGTACGTTAGAAATGATACAAAAAATTCATGGGGGTGCTTGGCAAACGCATACTGTGAAAGATCCACTAGGCAGACCTATACATGCGGCATTTTTGTGGCTTGCCGACCAAAAGACTGCTTATATCGAAATGGCGCGCTGTTCTGGTCTCCAACTACTTAGCAAAAAAGAACAGAATCCACTGAAAACGAACACGTTTGGAACAGGGGAGTTAATTCAACAAGCGGCTAAAAAAGGGGCAGAAATGATTGTTTTAACAATAGGGGGCTCAGCTACGAACGAAGCAGGAATAGGCATGGCGGCTGCGCTCGGTTATCAATTTCTTGATAAAGCCGGAAATAACTTAGAGCCAATAGGCGAAAATTTAGTCCAAATCGCAAAAATTCAAGGACAAAATCCATTCCCTAAGATCCAATTTATTGTACTTACAGATGTCGACAATCCTTTACATGGACCACAAGGTGCGGCACATATTTTTGCCAAACAAAAAGGGGCAAGTGCAACATCAATTAAACAATTAGACAAAGGTCTAATTAATGTATCTCAATGGCTTCCGGATGAATTACCTGGGGCGGGTGCAGCTGGAGGCTTAGGTGCTGGGGCAGTTTATTTTTTAGGGGCAAATATAGTCTCTGGAGCAGAATGGCTTCTGAATAAAGTACACCTAGATCGTGCTATTCGTAAAGCCGACTATATTATCACTGGGGAAGGGAAAATAGACCAACAAACATGGTCGGGCAAGTTAGTGGCCAATGTCGTGGGGCGCGCCGACAAGCAATTTAAACAGACTATATTGGTATGTGGGACGTTTGAGGATGAAGATAAAATACCTTTGTTTATGGATGCTAAAGACATTTATAGCGTTCTGAGCGAATCTAAAAGTACAGCAGACGCGATGGCTAATGCGGCTTCTTATTTAGAAGTGATTGGCGAAAAAATAGCGCTTAAGTACTTATAATTGTGCCAGTTTTTGAGCGGCTTCTTTCAAAACATCGTCATTTTTGGCGAAGCAAAAACGCAAAATCCGGTCTTCAGGGGGTGTTTCATAAAATACGGAAACAGGTATCGAAGCAACTTTTAACTCCTTAGTCAGACGTACCGATAAATCCACATCGGATTCATCACTAATTTCCGAATAATCCAAACACTGAAAAAAGCTACCATATGAAGGTAAAATCTTCCACCGAGAACCCTTGAAATAGGAAGCAAACAAATCACGTTTTTGTTGGTAAAATGAGGATAAACCCAAGTAATGCGCAGGTGTCTTTAGGTAGTCGGCCAATGCATATTGCAAGGGGGTCGCACTCGAAAAAGTGACCCATTGGTGTAATTTTCGAAACTCTTGGGTTAGATATGGGGGTGCTAAGCAATAACCAATTTTCCAGCCAGTAATGTGATACGTCTTGCCGAAAGACCCACAAACAAAGCTTCTTTGGCGTAATTCAGGATGTAAAAGTACAGAAGCGTGCTGTGCCCCATCAAATACAATATGCTCATAAACCTCGTCTGAAACGATTAGAATATTGGTTCCCTTAACCAGGGAAGCGAATGCCTCAAGGTCTTCCATGGACCAAATTGCTCCCGTGGGATTATGGGGCGAATTGACCATAATCGCTCTAGTTTTGGGTGTGATTTTACGACCTAATTCTTCCCAATCAATTTGAAAACTATTGGATGATTTTAGTGGAATATGCACAGGAATACCACCTGCTAGACGCACGATGGGGTCGTATGCATCGTATGATGGATCAAACATGATCACCTCATCACCCATAGAAACACAGCAATGAATTGCCGCAAAAAGTGCTTCCGTCGCCCCAGAAACAACAGTAACTTCGGTGTCTGCGTCGAGTGTGACTCCGTAAAATGAGTTAGTTTTGTTGGCAATGCTTTGTCGGAACACCGGAACACCGGCCATAGGCGCGTATTGATTGTGCCCTTTAGCGTAAAACCTAACGAGTTCTTGCAGCTCTTCTGAACAATCGAAACCGGGAAAACCTTGGGATAAATTTAAGGCCCCCTCCTCCGTAGCGAGTTGGGACATTTTAGTAAAAATGGTCGTTTGAACCTTCGGTTGTTTCGATGGAAAATTAATCATCTTCTAATTTATCAAAGCTTCCCCATCATACCAAACTTGCTTCACGTGCAAATCATCCGAAAAATGAACAAAACAAGCTCTTTTCCCAGCTCCAATTGAGCCTAAATGTGCCAAATTCGCTACTTCAGCTGGGTAAACTGTTGACATACGAACAGCTTCTTCCAGCGATATTCCTGCTTTTTGGACACAATTCCGAATCGCTTCATCCATCGTCAAGGCAGAACCAGACAAGACTCCTGCCTCATTGGTAAACCGGATACCAGTTTTCGTGAAAATATAAGGGCCAGATTCATCATGCGTCACGGCGTCTGTAATCAAAAAGAGCTTTTCACCCTTAAGTTGTTTTGCCAAACGTAAGGATTCAAAATCACAATGTAGTCCATCGGCGATGATACTTGTCCAGGCATCTAAGCGAAAGCTGGCGCCAACTAAGCCCAAAGATCTGCTATGCCATTGGGACATCGCATTAAATAAATGGGTAATCCGAGATATGCCTGCCTGTTGGGCTTGTTCATAGGTCGCATCTGAATGACCCATTGAACACATGATATGGCTATTTTTCAATAAATTTAAATCTTCCGGTACAAACATTTCAGGTGCAATGGTCATGTACGTGGGCAGTCCTTGCGTACGATCTATAATTTCTTGCACAAATTCCCAGGTGGGTTCCTGGACAAATGCTTCCGTATGCGCACCACGCTTAATTGGGTTAAAAAAAGGTCCTTCCAAGTGCAAGCCTACCAAACCCTTTCCTATATACGATTTGCAAGCATCAATAGCGGCCCACATAGATTTCTTAGGCGAGCAATTTAAGGTAATTTGGAAAGCGACAGTCCCTGTATTTATATGTTCATCAAAGGTAGCTTGAATGGCCGCTACGGTTTGGTGATTTGAAAAAAGCAGACCTCCCCCGCCGTATACTTGCAAGTCAATGAAGCCCGGAACTAGAAATCCATCAGAGATTCCTCCAGCTTCGTCATGCAGGGAATTAATGAGACCATCCTCGATGGATATCGCTTGATTTGAGAGCCATTCATGGCCCGTAAACACGCGTTCGAATATCAGTTTTTGCATCTTCAAATTGCTTTTTTTCACCTACCTTTGGCAAACCTTGGAGGATTGCCAAAGGTAAGGGGGACCAAATACCTGCAGGAACAAAGGTAAGAGGGAGGTTAGTACCCGGCGGCTTGTCCGTCTTTCCGCGACTCCGTCGCACCGAAATAAACTTTGCGCACTGGGTCCCAACGAATACACTGGTAACCTCCATAAGTCCCATTTATATACCCAACTTGATGCCCCTTCTGTAATAATTCACGAATCACCTCATATGGATAGCCATGTTCCAGCGTGATCATGCCACCCGTAGCTTCCATCTTCTCGCCCGTTGGCTCAGATGACCCTTCATGATTCATCCGCGGAAAGTCCCCTGCCTCCTGTACATTCATACCAAAATCAACCACATTCATCACAATCTGCACATGACCCATCGGCTGAAAGGCTCCACCCATCACCCCAAAACTCATTACCGGAACCCCATCTTTCGTCATAAATGCTGGAATGATCGTCTGAAAAGGCCTTTTTCCCGGCGCATAGGTATTGTTTTCTCCCTCCTTCAAATTGTATAATTCGCCGCGATCCTGGAACATAAAACCCAAACCATCTGGCATCATGCCCGAACCAAAACCGCGATAATTGCTTTGAATCAATGAAACCATATTCCCATCTTTATCCGCAACAGTTAAATAAATAGTGTCACCCTCCTTTAGCGCAGGATTTCCTGCTTCATAATGCCGACCAGCACGGTTTGGGTTAATGAGCGCCCGACGTTTCGCACCATAAGATTCCGAAATGAGCTCCGCAACAGGAATTTTCGCAAACTCTGGATCTGCATAATATTTCGCCCGATCCTCAAAAGCTAGCTTTTTGGCCTCCGTAAACAAATGAACATGTTCCGCGGAACCCAACTTAATTTTGGAGAAATCATAGCCTTCTAAAATTGTCAACATCTGCAAGGCAGCTATCCCCTGGCTATTCGGTGGTAACTCCCACACATCATAACCACGGTAGTTGACAGAGACCGGCTCCACCCATGTCGACGTATGTGTCGCCAAATCATCGTAACTCAAAAAACCTCCATTCTTCTTCATAAAGGCATCCATTGTCCGAGCCATATCACCTTTGTAAAACGCATCTCGACCATCACGACCTATTTTTTCAAGGGTATTCGCCAAGTTCGGATTTTTGAAAATATCACCTTCAACAGGCGCTTTACCGGTTGGATAATAATGCTGAGCCACATTCGGGAATTTCCCATAATTGGCCTCCACACGTGTTAATGCGGAAGCAAACTCACCATGTACCGGGAAACCATTGCGCGCATACGAAACGGCGGAATTCAATACTTTTGGCATAGGCATCGAGCCGAATTTTTTATGCAACTCAAACCAAGCATCCACCGCACCAGGAACTGAAACGGGAAGAGGACCTAAAGAAGGGATATGCGCCAACCCGCGCTTTTTAAATTCTGCCAAAGTCAGTGATTTTGGCGAACGACCTGAGCCATTAAGCCCGTATAATTTTTTTGTTTTGGCATCCCAAACAATCGCAAATAAATCGCCGCCAATCCCATTCACATGGGGTTCCACCACACCCTCCATCGCATTCGCTGCGATTGCCGCATCAATTGCATTTCCTCCTGCCTTCAACACATCCAATGCCGCTTGCGTCGACAAGGGGTGTGACGTGGCAACCATGCCATTTTGAGCCATAACCTGCGAGCGTGTTGCCCACAACTTACCATAGGTGCGATCTTGAGCTAATAATCCAAGAGGCAATAAAAGCAATACCAATAAATACTTCATAGCAAGTGATTTTTAAAGAAATGTAAGTTAACCCGTTTTTTCACTTTTTTCAAAATTTAGTCCAGCTGATCTAACCTGAAGATACCCAACAAAAAACCCCCGAACATTGTTCGAGGGCTTTCGCAATCTACTTGAACCACCAAAAATTACGCTCTTTTTGGAAAGAATTTTTGCTTAATTCGCTCCGAGATATAATACATACACGGCACAATCAACAAGGTTAATACAGTCGAGAACGTCAATCCAAAGATGATCGTCCACGCCAAAATCCCCCAGAAGTCGGCCGACTCAGATCCAAAGAATATATGTGGATTTAACTCCGTAAACATGGCCACAAAATCAATGCTCAATCCTACAGCCAACGGAATCAAGCCCAATACGGCCGCCGAAGCTGTCAATAATACCGGCGTCAAACGAATTCCTCCTCCTTCAATGATCGCTTCCTTCAAATCATAACCGCGTTTGAAACGCAACTCCTCAATGAATTCAATCAACAAGATTCCATTCTTAACCACGATGCCAGCTAGTGCAATAATACCCACACCCGACATAATTACCGAGAATGTCATACCAAAGGCCATAAAGCCTAATAACACCCCGATTAACGAAAGTAAAATAG
This sequence comes from Aquirufa sp., assembly GCF_964796385.1. NCBI lineage: Bacteria > Pseudomonadati > Bacteroidota > Cytophagia > Cytophagales > Flectobacillaceae > Aquirufa > Aquirufa sp. The sequence continues at coordinate 56,468 of NZ_CBAUBA010000011.1, forward strand.
TCGCAAAAATGATAAATGGTTTCACCGCTGAATTAAACTGAGTAGCCAAAATCAAATAGATTAACACCAAGGCCGCCAAAAAGGCTACTCCCAAGAATTCCCCTGACTCTTTTTGCTGCTCCTGCTCGCCACCCATACGGATTTTATATCCCTGCGGCATATCAATCGTTTCAAACAATTGCTCCAATTCCCCCACAATCTCATTTGCATTATAACCTTCAACCACGTCAGAACCTAATGTAACCACACGCTCCTGATTTTTACGATTAATTTGACTAAACGAAGTCGCATAACGAATATCAGCTATTGAATTTAAAGGTACTTGACGAAGCACACCCCCTAAATTCATATCCCGATACGTAATATTCATCGACAATAATTTTTCGATTTGATTCCGAGAATCGCCTTTTAAACGTAATTGAATCGGGTATTCATCCTTGACGTCACGGAACTTTGAAATCTCCGCTCCAAATAAACCCGTACGAACCGCCATCGCTACCTGTGCTGAAGATATCCCTTCGCGACTCGCCTTCTCCCGATTCACATCTATAATGATCTCCGGTTTATTTGTAACCAAATCTGATTTCAATTCCTGAATTCCTTCAATCCCAGACTGCTGAATAACCTTCCTAACTTTTTGCTCTAACGCTTGAAGCTGAGCAAAATCATCCCCCGCAATTTCAATCGAAATCGGCTTGCCCGTTGGTGGCCCTTTCGCCTCCCGCTCAATCGCCATTTCGACACTTGGAATAGGCTTCTCAAAGAACTCTTTTTGAATTTTTTCCAATAATTCGCCTGAAGAAATTGCTCCACGCTCTTGCTTCGGCGCAAATGCGATCGTCACCTTACTTTTATGCGGTGTCGCACCACGATCCGGCTGCATCGGATCTCCTGCATTCTTACCCACATTCGATATCACTGAATTGACAGCCTTTCCAGCATTTTCCTTTTTGATGAACGCAAACACACGCTGCTCAACAATTTTAGTCACCGAATCCGTCACTTTCGAATCTGTACCAATCGGCATTTTCGAATAAATATAAATGTAATCTGGATCAGAAGCCGGGAAGAAAATAACCAACGGCTTAACAATACCCATCAGGACAATTGTTAATACCAACAACCCAAACGCACTTAATGTAGCGTAAACCGGTCGGCGACCTTCCAATACCCAAGATATCGCCCTGCGATATGCATTCTTAAATGCAGGCAATGTTTTCTCCTGGAATGGAACTACCCATTTTGGAGTTACAATAAAGTGATTGAAAACATAGAGTACCAAGGCCAATAAACCGAAATTTCCAAAACCAAAATGACCTAATCCCAAGCCCAACACATATCCAAAGACAGTCAGACTTAGTAAAATCACAACTGTCCGACGGATATCCGCAAACTTAGGATCCTTCACGTTATTCGCCTCCTCATCATGACGCTTCATAAATGAAACCGCAAAAACTGGGTTCATTACATAGGCCACAAAAAGTGAAGCAAAAAGCGTGATAATTAACGTTATCGGCAAGAACTTCATAAACTCTCCCACAATTCCCGGCCAAAATAACAACGGTAAAAATGGAGATATCGTTGTCAATGTACCCGTCAATACAGGGATAAATACTTCCGAAGCTGCCAACTTAACCGCCTCAGTAATAGTTAACTTCTTAAAATTATTGAATAAACGGTGCGCGTTCTCAATCACCACAATGGCGTCATCCACCACAATTCCTAAGCCTAATAGGAAGGCAAACAAAACGATCGTATTCAGCGTAAAGTCTAAACCTGGCATGAATAAGAAGGTAAGCAAGGCTGACAAAGGCACCGAAAGGGCCACAAAAGCCGCATCACGCACACCCATAAAGAACATCAATACCACAACCACAAAAATAAATCCAAGAACTACCGTATTGATCAAATCCGCTAAATCACCACGCGTACGCTCCGACTGGTCAGCTGTCACAGAAACAACTAATCCCGCAGGGAAACGATCCTCTTTATATTCGTCAATGGTCTTTTCAATCCGGTCCGCCGCATTAATCAAGTTGGCACCACTACGCTTAATCACGTTTAGGGTAATCACCGACTTATTATCTAAACGTGCAAAATCTTGCTTCTCTTCAAATCCATCTCGCACATCGGCAACATCCTTCAAACGAACACGCGCACCTGTGGATGAGCCGACCATCAGATTGGCTAATTGGTCCACCGACTTAAACTCTCCCACCACACGCAGCGAACGACGCACGCCATTCACATCTAAATCACCACCAGAAATGTTCACATTCTCACCTTGAACAGCAGATTGAATATCATAAAATGTCAAGCCATAACTCTGCATTTTATACAAATCCAAGTTCACCTGAATCTCACGCTTCAGTGCTCCTACGATATCCACACGCGTAATCTCAGGCATTCCCTCGATTTCATCTTGCAAATCTTCCGCGTATTTCTTCAACTTATCTAAGGGATAATCACCCGCGATGTTGATGTTCATAATCGGAAACTCGGAGAAATTCACCTCGGCAACCGCTGGGTCGCGTGTAAGGTCTTTCGGCAGGTCATTGCTGGCTTTGTCAACCGCATCTTGCACCCGCTGCTTGGCAACTGGAACCGATACATCCGTATTAAACTCAACAATGATTACAGAAATATCCTGTAATGCATTGGATTTAACACTCTTAATGCCTGTAATTGATTTTAATTGTTTCTCGATCGGTTTATTGATCGTGTTTTCTATATCAGCAGGAGTTGTTCCTGCATAAACCGTTTGTACGACCATTTGGGGTACAACGATATCAGGAAATTGTTCCTTCGGTAGGCTAGAATAAATACCCAAACCTGCGACAAAAATGATAAATGTAAATATGTAAACGGTAGTCCGGTTTTGGCCTAACCAGCCGACCATATTATAAATCAAGCCTTTCCCCTCGGGCAGTTGCTCGTTCTTTTTATTTTTTTCCATGGGTAGCTTAGAATGAAATTGCTTGACCGTCTACTAAATCTTGGTAGCCAGATGTGATTAATAAGTCACCTGCTTGTAAGCCTGTTGCAATTTCTGCTTGACCATTGTATGAAAGACCCATCGTAACTAGACGTGCCTTTGCGATTTTTTTGCCATTTTCTTCCACGGCAACATACACCAAACTCCCTTTTTCAGTCTTTTGGATCATGTTTTCATCGATTACTAGGGCATTGGATTTCGATGTATCATTGATGTTGATGACAGCCAATTGATTTGGTTTCAAATCACCACCCGCATTTGGAATACGTGCTTCGATGTCAAACGTACGCGTTAATGGATTCACCATTTTCGAAACTAAGGAAATACGTGCTGTAATTTCTTTGTTGATGTCTGGAAACTTGATCACAATCGGGTCACCTACTTTAACAGAACCTACATAAGCATCGGCAATCTTTGCGGCAATTTTCAAATTACTCAAATTCACAATTTGTACAATTGGCATACCTGGAGCAGCCATTTCGCCTGCTTTTTGACGTACCAATTCAACCGTTCCAGAGATAGGCGCCACCACGCGAGACAAGCCTAATTGAGCACGCAACGTAACCAAACGTTTTTCCAAGGACTCCTTATTTGACTTCGCGCTCAAGTATTGAACCTCCGTTCCAATCTGTTGGTCCCAAAGCGTTTTTTGCTTTGTAAACAAGGTCTTTGCCAAATCCAATTGGTGTTTCACCTCTTCCATCGATTCAGTCAAAATACTGTTATCCAATGTAGCAATCAACTGTCCCTTAGAGACTTGTTGGCCCGCCACCACCGGCAACGTAACAATCGCACCACCTGTCTGTGGGCTAACTAATACCGTGTTTTCAGCTACCACATTACCTTGCGCTTCTACAAAGTGCTTGAACGTAGTCGTTGCAATTGGGCTAACGGCTACCGCGATAACTTTGCTATTCGTTGACTCTGAACCTGCACCTAATTCCTTCTCAAGCGAAGCAATTTTAGCGGTGATTTCTTTGGCTTCTGCTTTCAAGTTGGCCAATTCTGTTTTCTTATCGACCGACTTATTGCATGCTGCAAATAAGATGATCGCGCTTAGGAGGATAGTTATTTTTTTCATGATTATTGTTCTGAATATAAGGTTCCGTTTGATTTAGCTAACTCTACTTTGGCGATTAAAGCATTGTAAAGTGCTGTAAAATAATTTGCTTGCGACTCTTTAATGGATGTCTCCGCGTTTAGGACTTCTATATTAGATCCGACGCCCTGCGTATACTTCACACGCGACACGCGAGAAATCTCATTCGCCAAATCCAAATTGGCCTTCTGCTCTTTCAACGATTCTAATGCATTTTTTAGCGATATGGCCGACTGTGAGCGTTGTAAATCGATGGATGACTTCAACAAATCAAAGCTCTGACGCACCTTTTGCAAGTTGTTTGCCGACTGGATAGCCTTGTATTTTTTAGAGAAACCATCAAAAATTGGTATTTGAAATGAAAAACTAATCGTTGCATTATTAAACCAAGTTCTAGATACTAAATCACCAAAGCTATTAGCACCGGCATTGTAACCATAATTAGCTCCAGCTACTAAACGGGGCATATAGCCTGCCTTGATACTTTTCAAATCCAATTCCGCTAAATTCTCTTGCGTCTTAAGAATGGAATATTCAATCCGATTTCCATAATTGAATGGAATATCTTGATCGATTAATAAACTTTGGCTCAATTCGATTTTCTCTAAAGTCTCGCTAAGACGCAATGGCTCCTCCATCGGATAGCCCATTTGGAATTTCAATAATGAATAGCTTAATTCTTGCAGCCGGTAGATATTTTCTAATTCAGTCCGCAAGTTATTTGCTTGAACTTCTAGACGCTGCACATCAATTTTTTCAACAAATCCCTGCGCATTTAACGCTCTAGTTTCCTTTAATAGGGTGTCCAAGCGACCTACGTTCAATTGTAGAATTGATAAGCGTTTTTCATTGACCAAAATCCCATAATAAGCTTTCATCACATTTTCAGCAACTTGTTGCTTGGATTGGGTTAGTGATTTTACCGACAAATCTTTGTATACCTCTGATGCTTTCAGGCCCAACAGGTAGGTACCATCAAAAACCAATTGGCTTAAGTTGACACTTGATTGGCCTGAATTAGTCACACCAAATTTGGCAGCAATCAACTCATCAGGTTTAGCCGCTGGATTGAAAAGGTTGGCGGGGATAAACACACGCTGTAAAATTAAGCTGTTTCCATACGAAAGGCCAGCATTCACTTGTGGTAATCCAATGGCCCGAATTTCATTAATTTTAGCACTTGCGTTTTGCAAGTCAATTTGGCTATTCTTTACTTGAACATGGTGTATAATGGCGTAGTCTACTGCTTCTTTGAGCGTAAACGATTGCGCATTGGCACTGAGCGAGCCAAGTAAAAATAGACCAGCACAAATTTTTCTTAGGCGGATCATGATTGTAAATTGTTTTGGTATGAATTATAAAGAGTTAGACCTTTCTCGGTCAAAATTCCGCGCATGAAAATATCCATCAGCGTTAGCTGAGTATCATACAAGGATAATTTATTGGTAGGATAAAAGTCAGGGTCAAAAGCGAGATTAACTTCAGCCATCCGTAAACGAGCTAGTAGCTCAAAATCGATATCTTTTCTAAAATACCCGAATTGGGCTCCTTTTTTAAAGTCGGCAATCAAATTCGTATGAATACATTTTTCTCCGTGTTCTTTAAATAGCTGATAGGCATTCGGGAAATATTTTTGGATTTCGAAAAGAAGCCTAGGATTCATCTGGGTTATCATGTCCTTCACCATTTCGAATGATTTAAACATTTTTTCAATGACGTTCGAATACATTCGATCGAGCTCATCCCACTTTAATGAATCCTGCTCTATGAAGCTTTGAACAACTTCTAAAACCATCGAATCCTTATCAGGAAAATGTTGATAAATCGTTTTTTTAGAAATCCCTAATTCGGCCGCAATAGCATCCATCGTCACCGACTTGACGCCGTAACGAAAGAATAATTGTGTTCCTTTTTCTAGAATACGTGATTTCATTTGCTAAACCCATTGGATTATCGGGTAGCAAAACTATGGAAACTTTTGTAGACTACAAAGTTTTCTTGCATTATTTTTAGATGGCCGGCTTGTTAAATTTGACTAACGGCCGAAATCATCTTGCAAGCGGACGATATCGGATTCGTCGGAAGGATGCTCCGCGTCGGTATGTTGCCATATCTCGGCAACTACACCCCAGTTAGCTAAACCGATCAACCGATGGCGCTGCCCAATAGGCAAGGTAATGCATTCCCCTTCTTGGTAAATCCCCGGTTCTGGCTGATCGTCTGTTGGCGAAATCGCCACCCCTACTGGTCCGTTTACCACAGTCCATAGTTCAGCCCGTCGAAAATGATATTGCCAAGATAAGCGCTTCGATGGTGCTACGACAAGAAACTTGGGACTAAGTTTTTGGGTAATTTGAATCGCGTCTAAGGACAGGTGTGAGAAAAATTGTGCCGCGAATTTGGTAGCTTGATCTTCTTGCAGGACGAAAAATCCACCCCAAGGACGGTTATGATCTTTGTCAACAATGTGATAACCTTGATCACGTATAAACGATTCTACTTGACTAAAAATTTCTGTGGGGGTACTTTCTGCCAACTGCATAATTAATATTTTGACAAAAATAAAAAAAAGACGGGAGAGGGCCCCCGTCTTTTCGATTTAACCTGTGAAAACTTATTACATGGTCCAACCTGCACGATATTCGCGCTTGACGAATTGGTTCGCAGGTTCAAAGTTGGTGATACGCATATTCGCAGCATCCCACTCAAGCTGTTGGCGCCCAATATATTTTGCCGTACGGCCTTCGCCTTCACGCAACATATACGAACGAATAGCCAAGTTACCCATCAACACAGACTCCGTAAACGGACCTGCATAATCAAATGGAGAACTAACTTCCATGTTACCGAAACCAGCTTTACAAGCTTCTACCCACTGGGTATTGTGACCGCCATCTCCGCCAATAACACGCGGCAACTTTGCCTTTGGCAATTCTGCCTCATCCACACGCTTACCATTTTTGAAAACTTTTGGATACATACCATACGTACCACACGTCATGATTCCCTTTGTTCCAATCAAAATAACACCATTAGTTCCATCCAAATCTCCGATGATCTCCGTTGCTGGAATTCCAGCTGGATGAGGGGCACGTAGGCCGCCGTCGAACCAGGTCAACTTCACATTTGATTTATTTTTAGGGGATGGTCCATAATTCAATGTCACCATCGATGATGGAGGACATCCTTCTGGAATCCACTCAGGAACCCAGTCGTTTAAAAATACGGAACCTACCGAACATTCTACATTCAATGCATCACGAATACCTAATACTTTGAATGGAGGATCCAATAGGTGGCAACCCATGTCACCTAGGGCACCTGTACCATAATCCCACCAGCCTCTCCACTTGAATGGAATAAACGCAGGATTAAATTCACGGTATTTAGCAGGTCCTAACCATAAATCCCAATCTAACTCCGCAGGTACCGCATGACCGGCAGCTGGATATGAAATCCCTTGTGGCCAAACCGGACGATTAGTCCAAACTAATACCTCAGAAACTTTTCCAATCACACCACCATCGAACCATTCTGTCATCTTCCGAACGCCATCCCCTGATGAACCTTGATTACCCATCTGCGTAACCACCTTCATTTCACGGGCTTTCTCAGTCATCATACGCGCTTCATAAATGTCGTGCGTCAATGGCTTTTGCACATAAACGTGCTTTTTGCGACGCATCGCCTCCATCGCAATGGTTGTGTGCGTATGATCTGGCGTAGACACAATAACGGCGTCAATATTGTCTCCCTCTTTCTCTAATGCCTTGCGGAAATCTTTGTAATAATTTGCATTGGGAAAACTCTTCCGCGATTGTGCTGCGCGGCGATCGTCTACGTCAACTAGCGCAACGATATTTTCAGCGCCCTTATTAAATGAATTCATGATATCGCTTTGACCTTTACCGCCTGCACCGATACCCATAATGTTTAATTTGTCAGAAGGAGCTTTATATCCTTTTCCGAGTACGTGACGCGGTACGATATAAAAGCTTCCAGCAGCTATTCCAGCTTTTTTTAGAAAGTTTCTTCGTGAATTATTTCCCATTGTTTAATGATTTAGTTTAATTGACTTTAACTAGGCCAAAGTCCTTAGAAATGTTAGGGCGCTAAGTTGTTAAAATACCACCAAAAAAGCAATTATTTTCTTGATATTTTGCAAGTCTATAGGCCCAGCTCAGGATACAAAAAAGGGGATTCGTTTCCGAATCCCCTTTTACTATTTCCCTAAGAAAAACTATTCTGCTTTCTTAGATTTCTTCTCTAACTTTTTGATCGCTTGCTCACGCTCAACGCCTTCCATTTGCTCTTTCAAAGCAGATAAAGCTCCGATATCCCCCATTGTCGACTTCTCAGCAGTTGCTGCTGTAGCTGTCTTCTCTGTTGTTTTTGTAGCTTTCTTCTTCTCTACTTTTACTTCTTCAACTGGCGCACCTGAGAATGTACGCATGTGCGATAACATAATCTTACGCTCGTCCTTATGGAATTCTGTAACGACAAAATCCAATGCCTCACCTATTTCCGCAGCCGACTCATCTGCTTTCGTTAATTGCTTCAACGGAGACAATCCTTCGATACCGTAAGGTAATTCAAGTGTGGCCATCTTATCGCTCTTCGAAATAACAGTTGCCTTGTGCGTAGAACCGATGGTGAATACACTCTCAAATGTATCCCATGGATTCTCTTCCAATTGCTTGTGTCCTAATGCCAAACGACGATTGTCCGCGTCTAACTCAATCACAATAACATCCAATGAATCTCCTACTTTAACAAATTCAGATGGATGCTTAATTTTCTTTGTCCATGACAAATCAGAAACGTGAACCAAACCATCAATTCCCTCTTCTAACTCAAGGAACAAACCAAAGTTAGTTAAGTTACGAACCGTTCCTTTGTGCTTCGTTCCTACTGCATATTTAGACAACAAATCTGTTTTGTTCCAAGGATCTTCAGTCAATTGCTTGATACCTAATGACATCTTGCGCTCAGAACGATCTAATGTCAACACAACTGCTTCCATTTCATCGCCTACTTTCAAGAAATCTTGTGGGTTACGCAAGTGCTGAGACCATGACATCTCAGAAACGTGGATCAAACCTTCAACGCCTGGCAATACTTCCAAGAAAGCACCGTAATCCGCTACGTTAACAATTTTACCTTTTACCTTAGATCCCACTTCCACATCAGCTACTAAAGCTTCCCATGGATGTGCTTGCAATTGCTTCATTCCCAATGAGATACGCTTCTTGTTCTCATCAAAGTCTAATACAACTACTTGGATTTTCTGATCTAATTTCAACACCTCTTGTGGGTGGTTGATACGTCCCCACGAAATATCTGTAATGTGCAATAAACCATCCACACCACCTAAATCGATGAACACACCGAAATTAGTCATGTTTTTGATCACACCTTCTAATACTTGACCTTTATCTAAGTTGTTCAAGATCAATTGGCGTTGTGCCTCAAGATCCTTCTCAATCAATACTTTATGAGATACAACTACGTTATCATTTGTATGGTTGATTTTCACCACCTTAACTTCCATATTTTTGCCAACAAAAATATCGAAATCACGAATTGGCTTCACATCAATTTGAGATCCTGGCAAGAACGCCTCGATTCCAAAAATATCTACGATCAAACCACCTTTGGTACGACGCTTTACGAAACCATTGATGATTGTATCTTCTTCCAAAGCTTTCTCAATGTTCGTCCACGCACTCATTACCTTAGCTAACTTACGTGACAAGGTTAATTGTCCGTTTGCGTCTTCTTGGTTCTCAATGTACACTTCTACTTCGTCTCCAGCTTTCAAATCCGGCATATCGCGGAATTCAGAAGCAGATACTAAACCATCAGATTTGAATCCAATGTTGATAATTACTTCACGGTCTGTTTTGCTCACAACAACCCCCTTCACAACTTCCTTCTCAGTTACCGAGTTTAGAGTAGCTTCAATCGCTGCCTCCATTTTTGCTTTTTGATCCGAAGTATAGTTACCTCCGAACCCTTTTCCTTCAACTAAATCCCAGTCGAAATCCTTTTTTACTTTTGTCATATGTACTTGCCCTGGATACATCAACGCGCTGGGCTAACGTGCTGAAATTAAGTGTTAAACAATTTTTAAATTGGGGTGCAAAGATAGGGAGAATTATTTTATTTTCAAGCAAATTCTTTAAATTGGAAGTTCAATAACCTGTTTACCATGAAAAAATCAGTTTCTTGGCTTGCAATAGCCATTTTTGCTTGCACCTTTTTTATGGGTAATGCGCAATCTAACTCACTCAAAACCAACATGTTTCTTTCTGAAAAGCCATTTGGCAAAACAGCTGCCAACGAACCCATTACGCTCTACACGTTGAAAAATACGCAAGGGATGGAAGTTCACATCATGAACTACGGTGCCATCATCACCAAAATTATTGTTCCCGACAAAAACGAAGTCATGGAAGATGTCGTACTCGGATTCGAAAATGTGGCCGATTACATCAAAGATTCACCCTATTTTGGTGCCATAGTAGGTCGCTACGGGAACCGCATCGCTGCAGGAAAATTCAGCCTCGATGGGAAAAGCTATACACTTGCCGCGCAAAATAATGGTCAACACCTACATGGTGGATTAAAAGGTTTCGATAAAAAAGTATGGAAAATGATCGGGAAAAAAGAGGGAAGTATTACCTTAAAATATTTATCCGTAGATGGAGAGGAAGGGTTTCCGGGCAATTTAGAAATTCAAGTAACGTATACGTTGAATGAAGATAATGCCATTTCGATGGACTATACCGCAAAAACGGACCAAGCAACGGTGCTAAATATTTGCAACCACTCCTATTTTAATTTATCGGGAAATGCTAAGCGCGATGTGCTTGATCATGTGATCCAACTTAATGCACCCTATTTTATCCCCGTAGACAAGGTGCTAATCCCCACAGGTGAGGTGAAATCGGTGAAAGGTGGCCCCTTTGATTTTACTTCTCCTAAAAAAATTGGCTTGGATATTAATGCTGCCGATGAGCAAATTGCTTTTGGCAGTGGCTATGATCATTGCTATGCGTTTGATAAAGCGCCTGGGGCTTATGGCAAAATCGCACGTGTAGAGGATTCAATTTCTGGGCGAATTATGGAAGTTTTTACCACCGAACCTGGAGTTCAATTCTATACGGGAAATCATTTAAATGGGCGCCTCACTGGTAAAAATGGTGCTGTTTATACGAAGAGATCTGGGTTTTGTCTTGAAACACAGCATTATCCAGATTCGCCAAATAAGCCTAACTTTCCTTCGACCGTACTACGTCCCGGGGAGACTTATACGTCGAAAACAGTTTATCAGTTTTCTGTGCAATAAGTAGTTATTTTTGGC